>CAZCRC010000241.1:0-3750 GCA_964500995.1 uncultured Actinomycetes bacterium | reverse complement strand
GGAGAGAGGCATTTCCGCGTTACGACCCAACCTCACCCATCACGGTTCAGCGGTGCATTGAGGCTAAGCCTCAATGCACCGCTCCGGCGGTGAGTTGATCTTGAAGGCTGTGGGTTGATCCGTTGGGTGGCTGTGGGCGTGCGGGTGCCTTCCCTTGGCTGCGGGCTTCAGCGGTGGCTTTCGGGTCGGGGGCGGGGGTGGGGGGGTGCGGTCAGGCCGCGGACGTGGTGTGTCGCCAGGCGTTGAGCCAGAGGGATTCCCATAGCCAGTCTCGGGGTAGGTGAAGGTGGAGGCGTCTGGCGGATCTGGCGGTGCGTGCGGGGATGTTGATTACGCGCGCGCGGATGGTGGCGGTCTCGGCCTTGGCCAGTGATCCGCCCGCGGCGACGCCCAGGGCGCGGGTGAGGTTGAACGCGATCGCAGCGCACGCCAGCCAGGCGGCGTTGGCGGTGAACTTCCCCGATGGCAGGTTCGCCAGGGCTGAGTTCTTCAGATCGGCGATGACGTGTTCGATGATCGCGTGGCCGCGGTGCTCAGCTTCGGCGTCGATCAGTGGGCGGGTGCTGTCGGTGAACAGGGCGTGATAGCGAAAGAGCGGGAACATCGGGTCTTGGCCGGCCAGTTTCGTGGTGTTGCGTTCGGGCACCCGACGCACGATCAGGCGGGCGGTCACTGGCCGGTAGCGGGGTTTGGAGGTGAAAACGGTGTGCTCGATCTCAGCGACTTCAGCTGCGTCGATCAACTCCCCGGTGTCAGGATCAGTGATCTGCCACGGGTACTGGATGCGAGTCCAGGCCCCTTCGTCAATGCTGGCAATGGCGGCTTGTACGGCGGGGCCTTGCCGGATCGTCACGGAAAACCGCGCCCCGGCGGTGCGGATCGCAGCAACCACGGCACGGTTGAAGTAGGCCGAGTCCGCGCGTACCAAGACCTCACCGGCGGCACCACAGCGGCGTGCGGTAGCCACCGCGTCGGCGATCATGCGCGCGGCGCCGTGGCCACTGTTGCGGTTGCCTTTACGCAGCCGGGTAGCCGCGAGAACCGGCGCGGCGGTTTCGGTGCTGATTGTGGCCAACTGGGCGTTCAACCCGCGCACCCGGGTGTACCCAAAGGCAGCACCTTGCTTCCTGCGACCGTACACCCGCTCGATGGTGTCGTCGATGTCGATCAGGCACCGCTGGTCGATGCCGGGCAGCAGCGGCGTGGTGCGCGCCAACGCCACCAACGTCCGGGTCGCCACGGCGTCGAGTTGGCGCACGTGACCAAACGTGAACGAACGCAGGAACGTACCCAACGTCGACGGCGCCCGCGCCTCGGTGAACACCGCACCCATCGCCCCGTGACGCAGCACCCCCATGTCACTGATACACCCAGCCCCGGCGGTCATTCCCGCCACCAGCGACATCACCTTCGCGCCCGCGTGCGCGCCCACCGACCCGGGCACCGTGACCCACTGCTCAGCCAGGCCAGCGATCCCCACCCGATCGGCCAACACAACAGCCGGCACCAAGCCCGCCGACGCGATCAGATTCGGCTCATCGAAGGTCGCGGAGATCGCCCGCACCGTGTGCGACAGTTGCATCTGCGAGGTGCCTTCCTGTCAGGGAGAACTGGAGTGTGAAGAACTCCCAGAATCCCAAAGCAGTAAGGCACTTCCGCGTTACGACGCAGCCCCCCCGATCACGATTCAGCGGTGCATTGAGGCTAAGCCCAGATCCACCGGTCAGCCGCTGATCGACCCGAGCAGCCGACGCAGCGAGGCCAGTCGGGCCACCCCGTCCGGACCAGCGCGTCCTTCGGCCGCCCAGTCGTCCAAACCGCAGTGGGGTGGCTGGTGGTCGCAGCCGCGGGGACAGTTGATCTCACCCTCGGCCAGTTCACCGAACGCCGCCAATATCTGTTCGCCGTCCACGTGACCCAAACCGAAACTCCGGATGCCGGGGGTGTCGATGATCCAGCCGCCGCCCGGCAGTCGCAGGCCCACTGCCGATGTCGAGGTGTGACGGCCGCGACCGGTGACCTCATTGACTGATCCGGTGTTGCGATCGGCATCGGGCACGAGTTGGTTCACCAGCGTGGACTTACCGACACCGGACTGCCCGATCAGCACCGTGACGTGTTCCCTGAGTCGATCGGCCACGGCATCGGGAGGGCGGGTCCGCGACGAACTCACGACCTCGAGGCCCAGTGGCGCGTAGGCGGACCGCAGCGGCTCGGCGGGCGCTATGTCGGTCTTGGTCACCACGAGTAGGGGCCTCAGGCCACCCGCGTAAGCGGCCACCAGGCAGCGGTCAATGAACCCCTCCCGCGGCTCCGGTTCCGCCGATGACACGACGATGCCGAGGGTGTCGGCGTTGGCCACCACGATCCGTTCCACCGGATCGGTGTCGTCGGGGGTTCGGCGCAGGCTCGTGGTGCGTGGCTCCTGGCGCACAATGCGGGCCAAGGTGCCGTCGTCTCCCGACAGATCCCCGACGACCCCGACCCGATCACCGACCACCACGGATCGCCGGCCGAGTTCCCTTGCTCGCACCGCAGAGACCAGGGGGCGGTCCCGACCCAGATCAATCGTCAGTCGCCCTCGATCGACGGTGGTGACCAGGCCCACAGTGGCGTCGTCGTGACTCGGGCGCTCCTTGGACCTCGGACGGGAGCGCCTTCCGGGCCGGATGCGGACATCGTCCTCGCTGTACTCGCGGGCCACTACCGCGTACCTCGGGTCGTGTCGATCGTGTCGCGCCAGACCGTGGGGAAATCGGGGAACGTCTTGGCAGTCGTCGCCACGTTCTCGATCTGGATACCCGGCACCACGCTGCCCAGAATGGCGCCACACGTCGCCATGCGGTGATCGTGGTAGGTGCGCCAGATGCCGCCATGCAGCGGTGCGGGACGGATCGTGAGACCGTCGTCGTCGGCCGTCACATCGGCACCGAGTCCGGACAGCTCCGTAGCCAGGGCGGTCAAACGGTTCGTCTCATGGCCGGCGATGTGGCCGATGCCGCGCAACCGGGAGGGGGAGTCGGCCAAGGCACACAGCGCCGCGATGGTCGGGACGAGTTCGCCCAGATCCCGCAGGTCCCGATCGATTCCGCGAATCCGACCGGTTCCCGTGACGGCCATGCCCTCGGGTTGCACAGCGAAGGCGGCACCCAACTGGCTGAAGACCTCGATGACCGGTTGGGCGGGTTGCAGGCTGTCGGCGGGCCAGTCCCGGATCAGCACCATGCCGCTGGTGGCAACGGCCAACGCCACGAACGGCGTGGCGTTGGACAGGTCCGGCTCGACGAGCCGATCCCGGGCAGCGATCGGCCCGGGTTCCACCCGCCACGCGCAGTGACGCCGGTCGGTCGTGTCGGACTCGACGACGACACCGTGTTCGGCCAGCATGCGGACGGTCATGTCGATGTGGGGAAGTGACGGCACTGGGCCACCCCGATGTCGCACCGTCACGCCGCTGTCGAAGCGGGCGGCACTCAGCAGCAGGGCCGTGACGAACTGGCTCGAAGCAGACGCGTCCACCACCACCTCGCCGCCGGGCACCCGACCCCTGCCGGTGATCGTGAACGGCAACCGGCCGTCGGGGGAGTCGACGCTGATGCCGAGTTCGCGCAGGCTGCCGAGCATCGGTCCCATGGGGCGCTCCCGCGCCCGTGGATCCCCATCGAACCGGGTCGTCGCCGCGGAGGACCGGGCCGCGGGCGGGGCGGATCCCCTGACCGGGCCGGGGAGGCCCCCGGCGACGGGGTCCGC
>CAZCRC010000240.1:0-3782 GCA_964500995.1 uncultured Actinomycetes bacterium | reverse complement strand
CCACCGTCAGGTGTCCATGGCCACCGTCTTGGCGGCGGTGACGGGCTACCTGCTGATCCCCTTGATCTTCTTCGATCTGTTCTTGACCATGGAGATCGCCCTGCCCGGGGAGTTCTTCAGCGACCAGGAGGCGTCGCCGGAGTTCATGTACTACAGCCTGACGACGGTGACGACCCTGGGCGGTCCGCTCGAAGCCAGCACGGATCTGGGGCGGCTCATGACTGCGGTGGCGTCCATCCTCGGTCAGCTGTACCTGGTGGTGTTCGTGGCGCTGATCGTCGGACTGATGTCGGGACGCTGGGCGCAGCGACTCTCTCAGGACGCTCAGCGCTGACGGATCAGCGCAGCCCCTGAGAATCCAGCCACGCCGCCACGCGCCGCATCCCCTCGTCGATATCGACCGCTGGTTCGTAGTCGAGCATGCGGCGTGCTTTGTCGATCGAGTAGGTGCCCTCGCGCGTCAACATGCCGATGCTGGCGTGTCCCAACTCGCTGTCCTTGCCCACCGCACGGGTCACGGTGCCCACGGACAGCGCGAGCGTTCTGGCCAGTGGGCCGGGCAGCGAATAGACGCTGCCACCAACCAGTTCTGCCAGTCGATTGAAGTAGTCCCAACACGTGATCCCGATGCCGTCGGTCAAGGTGAAGATCTGACCGCGTGCCTCGGGGCGGTCCAGGCACGCGATGATGCCGTCGACCAGATTGTCGATGTAGGTGGGCGAGAAGATGCCCTTGCCGCGGTCGGGCAGGATGGCTTGGCGGCTACGGATCAACTGGATCGGGATCAGGACCCAGGGCCGCGACCCGGGGCCGTACACATCGCCGGGACGCACGATCGTGCACTCGATGTCGCCGGCGGCGTGGGCGGCCAGGACGACCGCCTCACCATTGATCTTGGTGTCGGCGTAACTGAACCCTGTCAGGTGGGGTGGGTAGTCCTCGGTGACGCCGTCGGGGAAGGTCTCCCCGAATGCCGCGATCGATGACACATGGACGAAGTGATCGACGCCCGCGGCCGCCGCCGCGCGCATCACATTGTTGGTCCCCAGCACATTGACGGTCCACGCCTCGTCGAGGGGGGCGACGTTGGACACCGTCGCGGCGGTGTGGACCACGGCATCGACACCGGCGAGAAGGTCCTTCCATCGGTCGACGTGCACCGTGTCGCCGCCCCGGATTCCCCGTGCGGGGTCGGCCACCAGGTCCAGACCGCGGACCTCGACACCTTCGGCGACGAGTCGGTCGTGGATGTGGCGGCCGATGAAGCCCCCCGCGCCGGTGATCAGGACAGTGGAGGGAAGTGTCATGGGGGGAACCTACCGAAGCCATGGCGAGTGATTCAGAACGCATCACCTTGCCGGACATCGAGTGGTCGGGGGTCGGTGGGTAGTCTCGCAGCGTGCGCATCGCTCGATTTGCCCTGCCCGACGACACCATGGCCTTCGCGTCGATCGAGGGTGATGGAGTGACCGAACCCGAGATGGTCCGACCCATGCGGGGTCACCCGTTCGGTGAGATGGACCTGGTCGACGGCACCGTGCCCCTGGCGGGGCTGCGGATGCTGCCACCGGTGTTGCCGTCCAAGGTGATCGGCATCGGTAAGAACTACGCCGACCACGCGGCCGAGATGGGCGGCGACCCGCCCACGACACCGCTGATCTTCCTCAAGCCGAACACCGCGGTGATCGGCCCGGGCGGCGCCATCCGGCTGCCTGAGCAGTCCCAGCGCGTGGACTTCGAAGCGGAACTGGCGGTGGTGATCGGGAAGCTGTGTCGGCATGTGACCGCCGACGACGCGGACTCCGTGATCTTGGGCTACACGTGCGCGAACGACGTGACCGCGCGGGACCTGCAACTCGCCGACGGGCAATGGGCCAGGGCCAAGGGTTTCGACACGTTCTGCCCACTCGGCCCCTGGATCCAGACCGACCCGTTGTCCGATGCCGCGGTGGTGCAGTGCGAGGTGAATGGGGACGTGCGGCAACAGGCGCCGATCAGCGACCTGATCTTCGGTGTGCCGAAGCTCATCGAACACGTCAGTTCCGTCATGACCTTGCTGCCGGGTGACGTGATCCTGACGGGGACCCCCGCGGGCATCGGTCCCCTGACTGACGGGGATCATGTCAAGGTGACGATCGACGGGATCGGATCGCTGAGCAACGAGGTGGTCCTGGGTGACTGACGCAATGACGACCGATGTTCGGGTGCGATTCTGCCCCTCGCCGACCGGTAATCCGCATGTGGGGATGGTGCGCACGGCACTGTTCAACTGGGCTTTTGCGCGTCACCACGATGCGACGTTCGTGTTCCGCATCGAGGACACCGACTCCGCGCGTGACTCCGAACAGTCATACGAGGACCTGCTCGCCGCGATGCGCTGGTTGGGCCTCGATTGGGATGAGGGACCAGAGGTCGGCGGTTCGTTCGGGCCATATCGGCAGTCGCAGCGCATGGACATCTACGCTGATGTCGCCGGTCGGCTGGCAGCCGCGGGCTACGCCTATCGCTGCTTCTGCACGCCGCAGGAGTTGGCCGAACGGCGTGAGGCCGCGCTCAAGGCGGGTGCCACCCCGGGCTACGACGGTCACTGCCGCGACCTGTCCGCTGAGCAGGTCGCGGAGTACGAGGCCGAAGGCAGGTCCGCGGCGTTGCGGTTCCGGATGCCCGGCACCGACTTCCAGTGGCAGGACCTGGTGCGCGGCGACATGATTGTCGGTGCCGAGCACATCCCGGACTACGTCCTGGTCCGGGGCAATGGCGAGCCGCTATACACCTTGGTCAACCCGGTGGACGACGCCCTGATGCAGATCACCCACGTGTTGCGCGGCGAGGACCTGTTGTCGTCGACCCCGCGCCAATTGGCGCTGTACGACGCGCTTCGGGCCATCGGCGTCACCGATCGGGCCACGCCGCAGTTCGGGCACCTGCCCTACGTGATGGGTGAGGGCAACAAGAAACTGTCCAAGCGGGACCCCGAGTCATCGCTGAACATGTACCGCGAACGTGGCTATCTGCCCGAGGGGCTGGTCAACTACCTGGCGCTGCTGGGCTGGTCCATCGGCGACGACCGGGAGTTCTTCTCGAAGGAGGAGATGGCCGAGCACTTCGAGATCAGCCGGGTGAATCCGAATCCGGCTCGGTTCGACCTCAAGAAGTGCACCGCGATCAACGGGGATTGGGTGCGTCATCTGTCCGAGGCCGACCTCACCGCACGGCTGATCCCCTACCTGCAGCGCGACGGCGTGCTCCCAGCGGACCCCACGCCGGAGCAGGTGGCGATGCTCGATCAGGTCGTCCCGTTGATCCACACTCGCATGGACACGTTGGATCAAGCGCCGCAGATGATCGAGTTCCTGTTCGTGTCCGATGCGGATTTCCAGCTTGATCCCGACGACGCGGCAAAGGTGCTCACGGGTGATGCTGCCGACGTGATCGGGACCGCCCGAGCCGCGCTCGAGGCGCTGCCACAGTGGACGACGGCGGACATCGAACAGGCCCTGCGGTCGTCGCTGATCGATGGGCTGGGCTTGAAGCCCAAGTTGGCGTTCGGACCGGTTCGGCTGGCGATCACGGGTCGGCGGGTGTCCCCGCCGCTGTTCGAGTCGATGGAGTTGCTGGGCCGGGAGAAGTCGCTGGCCCGCCTTGATCATGGGATCGTGGCAGCGGCGCACTAGGGGCGAGTTCGGTGCGGTTACAGCCGGACCGAACGAGAGGCTATACTCGTCGCAGCCCTTGGGGTATGGGGTAATTGGCAGCCCGACGGTTTCTGGTTCCGTTAGTCT
>CAZCRC010000239.1:0-3790 GCA_964500995.1 uncultured Actinomycetes bacterium | reverse complement strand
AACTCGGCAAGGTCTGGAAAAGGTGCTTCAAGCGCCATGTGTTGTCATTTCTCCTATTTTTTCGATCCACCGCGCCGCCTCGCCGGGCGCCAGGTAGCCGGCCATCATCTCGAAGCGCAGCGCTGCGCCGCCGGCCAGCAGCCGCACATGCCCCTTGGCCTTCTCGGCCGTGTACCCCTCCGGCTCGGCCGTGGCCGGCAAACACAGCCGCAGCGCGCAGACGCCGCTGTCGTAGCGAAACGCGCTGGCCGTCAGCGGCCCATATTCCACCAGCAGCCGCTCTCGCTCGCCAAAGACGGCGGGCATCAAATGAACGTTCGTTCGTTTCATATCAGTTCTTCCAGGCGACCGAGCCGCTCGTCCCGGTCGGGGCGCGGCCGCGGTTCGAACGCCTCGACTGCGAAGGAGCGGCGCACGAGGTCGCGACCCTCGGCCAGCGAGGCCAGGGCGCCGGTCGCCAGCATCTGCATCAGGATGTTGCCGATGGCGGTTGCTTCCACCGGCCCGGCGATGACCGGCCGTTCGGTGAAGTCGGCCGCCAGTTGATTGAGCAGGCGGTTCTGGCTGCCGCCGCCCATGATGTGCAGCGGCGCGGCCGGCCGGCCGATCAACCCCTCGATGCGGCCCAGCGTGCTGCGGTACTTCAGCGCCAGGCTCTCGTAGATCACGGCTGCCAGCGCGCCGACGGTTTCCGGCGCCGGCTGGCCCGTGCGCGCACAAAAGGCGCGCACACGGCCGGGCATGTCGCCGGGCGCGGCAAATTCGGCCGCATCCACGTCAATCACGGCCCTGGCCGGCGCCGCGGCTTCAGCTTCGGCCACGATCTGCTCCCAGGACAGGGCGCGGCCGGCCGCGGCCCAGGCGCGGCGGCATTCCTGGATGATCCACAGCCCGGTGATGTTCTTCAGCAGGCGCACGGTGCCACAGACGCCGCCTTCGTTGGTGACATTGGCTTCCAGGCTGGCCGCGTTGATGACCGGTGCCTGCGTTTCGACGCCCAGCAGCGACCAGGTGCCGGAGCTGAGGTAGGCGTGATGCGCGCCTTCTGCCGGCACCGCGGCCACCGCGCTCGCGGTGTCGTGACAGCCCGGAGCCACAACCAGTACACCGGCCGCGCCGGTCTCCGCGGCCACGTGCGGCAGCAAACGACCCAGGACCGTGCCCGGCTCCACGATGGGCGGCAAGATGTGGGTGGGCAGGCCGAGCCGCGCCAGCAGGTCGGTGGCCCAGGCGCCGCGCCACGGATCGAGAAACTGCGTGGTGCTGGCAATGGTGCGCTCGCTCAGCGCCCGACCCGTCAGCCAGTAGTTGAGCAGATCGGGCGTTAGCAGCAGGGTGGCGGCCGCGGCCAGGGTTGGATCCTGGCGCTCGGCCATTGCCAGGAGTTGATAGAGCGTGTTCAACTGCATGAACTGAATGCCGGTTGCGGCAAAGATCTCCTCGCGGGGCACGCGGCGGAACGCTGCTTCCATCATGCCATCGGTGCGGCTGTCGCGATAGTGGTAGGGGCTGCCGAGCAGTTGCCCATGGCGGTCGAGCAGGCCGAAGTCCACCCCCCAGGTGTCAATGCCCAGGCTGGTCAGCGGGCCGTTGCCGGCGGCCGCGGCCCGGCGCAGCCCCTCTTTGATCTCGGCGAACAGGCCCAGGATATTCCAGTGCAGACTGGTTCCCCCGTCGGCGCGCGGCAGTTGCACCGGCCCGTTGGCGAAGCGGTGCAACTCGACCAGCGCCAGGCGTTCGCCATCGAAGCGACCGACGATGGCCCGTCCGCCCGAAGCGCCGAGGTCAAGCGCAAGGTAATTGCGTGTAGACCGGTTCACGGTTCTCCTCGATCGGGAAAGCCTTTGCGCCCCTGCGCCGTGGCGTCTTTGCGTTTGGGCCTCTTCGTGTCAAAGCTTCCGTCCCAGCATCAGCTTGGCGTTGTTCTCTCCGCCGTTGGCCGCGTAAAGCAACGGCAGCGGCCGATCCACGCCTTCGACGAACGACGGCCGGGCGCTCCAATTGGCCTGCGACAGCACGCAGTTCAAGTCCATCCAGTATTGCAGCCGCGCCGGGCTGAGGCCCTGCACCATGTGAAAATGGTTGGCCGGCGGCAGGTGCTTGTACTCGTTCATCGAGGCATACTTGGGTACCACGAACGTGTGCGGCCATTGCGGCGTGGTGGCTTTGCACAGCGCGGTGGCCAGCGGATCGGGCACGCCGGCCGAGCTGGCCTCGTCCCAACTCATGCTGAAGATGCCGCAGAGGTCGCTGAAAGTCAGGCGCCCGGCAATACCGGTCAGGCCGCCCGGCGAGATGAAGGTGACCGAGTTGCCCATGCCGGGGAAGTAGCCGGAATCGGCCAGCGGCATACTGACGGCGGCCATGATCTCGTCCACGCTGGCGCCCGGCCCCGCGGCCCAATCGAAGGAGGCGCTGCCGGAGTTGTCGCCATCCACCAGGCCCTTGGTGGCCCAGGTTGCGTCGGGCAGACTGAAATCAAGTTTCTGCGCCAGCGCCTGCAATTCCCACGGCTCCCACACCTTGCGAAAATCCATGAAGAGAGGCGGAGCGCCGCCGGTCAGGCCGGACATGAAGAGCATGGTGAGCAGGCCCTGCACGTCGGCCTCGGTGGCGAAGGGGACAGGCGCCTTGCGGCCGTTGTGATCGAAGGTCGAGTTGAAGAAGGACTCCATGGCGTCGGCCACCGGCAGCGGAAGGCCCCGCAGATCGGATCCCCATTCGAGCTGACTCATGAAGCCGCCGCCCACCGCGTTCAAATCGTTCAACAGATTGCGCGTGATCAGATAAAGCGCCAGGCTCTGATCGAACCGGTCCGAGTCCACTTGATCGCGCAGTTCCAGCCGCTTGCCTAGATGATGATCCACAAAGCCGCGCAGCTTCTTCAGTTCGGCTGTGTCGTAGGCTTTCTTGGCGAGCATGTCCGCCAGCAGCTTCATATCCAGGCGGGTGATTTCCACGCCAAACTGGCGCCGCGTGGGGATGACGTGGGCGAGCGCGGTTTCCATGCCCATGCTGTCATGGCCGAAGATGACCACGCGACGCCCTTTCAGCGCCTGCATGGTGACCGCGGCGCAGGCCCAATCCACCAGCGCCTGCGCCGTGCCCTCGCTCATCGGCGGGTTCATGCCGGCGTCAGGCCAGGAACCGACGGTGAGGTGCGAGAGCTTGCCATACTGCGCCAGCGCGCCGTTGATCGCATGGGCGAAGACGACCCCGGGTTTGGGGCCGGAATTTCCACAGGTGAAGTTGATGGGGGTGTCCATGGGGAACTGCGCCAGCAGCGAAATCACGCTGAGCTGTGGGAAGGCCCAGGTGTCGGGCGTACAGACCAGGATTTTGACGCCGGCATCCTGGAACTGTTTGGCGACTGCATCCGCCTGCGGTTCGCCGTCCACCAGGATGGGCGACCAGACGACCCTGGCTGCTGAGCCGTCCGGCAGTTTGACGCGTGCGGCCAGCATGTCGGCCACCATCTGGCAGATGTTCCGGCAGCGTTGGCGGCTGGCCGCGTCGATGCGCGGATCGCCGGCCACGAACACACCAATGGCCGGCGTGTTCCGCGCGGCGGCAGGGGCAGAATCGGAAAGTGCGATCGCTTCTTGCATAATGGGTCTCCCTTGCAATTGTGTCGCTGTCCATGAGCCATTTTCGTCAGCAGGGCGAGCCGCGGCTTATGGACAACTCTTGTCAAAAAAAGGAGCTGGTCGCCGCCGAATGAATTCGGGGCGAAGGGCCGCCGAATGAATTCGGGGCGAAGGGCCGCCGAATGAATTCGGGGCGAAGGGCC
>CAZCRC010000238.1:0-3810 GCA_964500995.1 uncultured Actinomycetes bacterium | reverse complement strand
CGGTGGCGGCGCCCCATGTGACGCCGGCCGGGCTGGGAGCGCGCGACACCCTGAGAACCGAGATGGGATACCCGCTGCACGGCAATGAACTGACCGATCAGATCGGCCCCGTCGAAGCGATGCTCAGTTGGGCGGTTGCGTGGGACAAGCCCGAGTTCCACGGACGTGATGCGCTAGTCGCCAAGCGAGCCGCCGAGGGTGGGCGCCGGTTGCGCGGACTGGTGCTGCAGGACCGGGGCGTGCCGCGGCCGGGGATGACGGTCGTGAGTGGGGAACAGGTCATCGGCGTGACCACTTCGGGCACCTTCTCGCCCAGCCTCCGAAAAGGCATCGCTTTGGCCCTGCTGGATCGCGACGTCACAGTGGGAGCCGAGGTCGGGGTCGAGGTGCGCGGTCGGCGATTGGGCGCCGTCGTGACGAAGCCGCCACTCGTCGACTCTTCACCTCGGTGACCGGTCCTTCGCTGGCTCACCGGGACTGCGCGACCGCCGCCGACAGATCGGTTGCCGCGCTGATCACGAGGGGTCCGAGCCGCAGAGCCTGACTGGGACCGAGACGCTCCACCGGGCCCGACACCGACAGTGCCGCGATGACCGTGCCGGTCGCCCCATGCACCGGTGCGGAGACGGACGCGACGCCCGGTTCCCGCTCAGCGATGCTGTGGGCGTAGCCGCGGCGTCGGACATCGGCGAGGGTGCGTGCGGAGAAGGCCGCCGCTGGCCCGCGGGGCTCGATCTGCCAGGCCTGGAGCACCTGGGCTGCTGACCCCGCGGCCATGGTGAGAACGGCACCAACGGGAACGGTGTCGCGCAGGCCCTGCGTGCGATCGGCGCCCGCCACACAGACCCGCATATCGCCGCGGCGCTGATACAGCTGTGCGCTTTCACCGGTGACGTCGCGCAGTCCCATCAGAACGGGTCTGGCCAGCACGGCCAAGCGATCGGCGCCCATGGCCGATGCCAGTTCGCTGATTCGAGGCCCCAACTCGAACAGGCCCGACTCCTCACGGTGCACCAGACCGTGTCCTACGAGCGCGAGGGCCAGTCGGTGCGCGGTCGGTTTCGGCAGCCCGGTCGCCTCGGCCAACTCAGCCAGCGATAGC
This sequence comes from uncultured Actinomycetes bacterium, assembly GCA_964500995.1. Taxonomy (GTDB): domain Bacteria; phylum Actinomycetota; class Actinomycetes; order S36-B12; genus CAIWTL01. Next base: position 2,708 of record CAZCRC010000238.1, on the reverse strand, counting down.
GGTCCCAGTTCCAGTGCGGACAGCAGGGCGACGGACTTGTCCAAGACGCCGACTCTGTTACCCTGTTCCATGAAGTGAGAGTAGCATTCCATTAGTTGGAACGCTCTCGCCTGGCACTCGGAGAACTGACAGAGGAGCGTGTGATGGCTCAGACCATGGCGGAGAAGGTGTGGAACGCGCATGTGGTTCGTCCCGGTGGGGACGGGGAGCCGGACCTGCTGTACATCGATCTTCACCTGATCCACGAGGTGACCAGCCCCCAGGCGTTCGACGGACTACGGGCGGCGGGGCGACCGGTGCGACGCCCGGATCTCACCCTGGCCACCGAGGATCACAACGTCCCGACGATCGACATCGACCGGCCGATCGCAGATCCGATCAGTCGCGCACAGGTTGACGCGTTGCGTGCGAACTGTCAGGAGTTCGGCGTTCCGCTGTATCCACTCGGAAACGCCGAGCAGGGGATCGTCCATGTTGTGGGGCCGCAACTGGGACTGACTCAGCCGGGCATGACGGTCGTGTGCGGTGACTCCCACACCTCGACCCACGGCGCCTTCGGCGCGCTGGCGTTCGGCATCGGCACGAGCGAGGTCGAGCACGTGTTGGCGACGCAGACGTTGCCACTCAAGCCCTTCAAGACCATGGCCATCACCGTCGATGGTGCGCTGCCCGAGGGGGTGACCGCGAAGGACATCATCCTGGCCGTGATCGCGGAGATCGGAACCGGCGGTGGTCAAGGGCACGTCCTGGAGTACCGCGGCTCGGCTATCGAGCAACTGTCCATGGAAGCCCGCATGACGATCTGCAACATGTCGATCGAGGCAGGGGCGCGTGCCGGGATGATCGCTCCCGACCAGACGACGTTCGACTATCTGCGCGGCCGCGAGCGGGCTCCGCAAGGAGAGCAGTGGGATGCCGCCGTCGCCTACTGGTCGAGTCTGCGATCGGATCCGGATGCCACGTTCGACAAGGAGGTCGTGATCGATGCGACCTCGCTGTCACCGTTCGTCACGTGGGGAACGAACCCCGGTCAGGGGCTGCCGCTGTCAGCTGCCGTTCCCGACCCGACGGACTTCGCCGACGAGACCGAGCGCAGTGCCGCTGCTCGAGCGCTGGAGTACATGGGGCTGACCCCGGGGACGCCGTTGCGTGACGTGGCGGTGGACACCGTGTTCGTTGGGTCGTGCACCAACGGTCGAATCGAGGACCTACGGGCCGTGGCCGAGATCCTGGAGGGTCGGCAGGTGGCCGCTGGCGTGCGCATGCTGGTGGTTCCCGGATCCGTTCGGGTCAAGGAGCAGGCAGAGCAAGAGGGGCTGGGTGAGTTGTTCCGAGCCGCCGGAGCGGAATGGCGGGAAGCCGGCTGTTCCATGTGCCTGGCGATGAACCCGGACAAGCTCACACCGGGGGAGCGGGCGGCATCCACCTCGAACCGCAACTTCGAGGGGCGACAGGGTCCGGGTGGTCGCACGCACCTGGTATCGCCGCAGGTCGCGGCAGCCACCGCTGTCGTGGGTCGACTGGCAGCGCCATCGGATCTGGAGCCGGTCGCCTGACGGCGCCGTGGATCAAGGAGAAGAACATGGAAGCATTCACCGTTCACGTGGGAACAGCCGCGCCCCTGCGTCGCAGCAACGTCGACACCGATCAGATCATTCCCGCGGAATACCTCAAGCGCATCACCCGCACCGGATTCGAAGACGGGCTATTCGCGGCCTGGCGCAGCGATGTCGAGTTCGTCCTCAACCAACCGCACCATCAGGGGGTGAGCGTCCTGATTGCGGGCCCCGACTTCGGAACGGGATCCTCCCGCGAACATGCCGTGTGGGCGCTGCAGGACTTCGGTTTCCGGGTCGTGGTGTCGTCCCGATTCGCCGACATCTTCCGCAGCAATGCCGGCAAGAACGGACTGTTGCCTGCACTGGTCGACCAGTCGGTCGTGGAACGACTGTGGACGATCGTCGAGGCGCATCCGCAGTCAGAAGTGACGGTGGATCTTGCGGCGCAGGAGCTGCGGGTCGGCGACGTGGTGGCCCCGTTCGAGGTCGACCCCGCCGTCAAGTGGCGGCTGCTCAACGGCCTCGACGACATCGCGATCACGCTGTCCCACGCGGCCGACATCGATGCATATGAAGAGGACCGTCCGGCCTTCACCCCGGTCACCGTCGACTGATCAGCCAGCCGAACTTCCTTGCGGCGAACGGGTGACCGGCGTTTCGTCGAGTACCCGCACGGGTATCGACGGAAGGTGCCCCACGGCGAGCCGCTCCCCAGGCGGTGAGCGCCGAGGGCTAACGTAGCCACGAGCGACCGATGATCACGTTGACGACAATCACGTGGCTGACATGAGCAACGGTCGACCGCCCACTGACGAAAGGGTTCCGAGTGAACAGGGCAGAGCTGATTGACAACTTGGCCGAGCGCCTCGAAAAGAGCCGCAAGGAAGCCACCGAGATGGTGGATGCCGTGCTCGACGAGATCAAGCACGCGGTCACCAAGGGCGAGAAGGTGCAGATCGCCGGATTCGGCATCTTCGAGAACATCGCACGGGGAGCCCGAACAGCGCGTAACCCCCAGACCGGCCAGACCGTCAAGGTGAAGGCCACCAAGGTGCCCAAGTTCCGCCCCGCTGCTGACTTCAAGGCATTGGTGTCCGGTGCTCGCAAGGCGACAGCACCCGCCAAGAAGTCGGCCGCCAAGAAGGCCGC
>CAZCRC010000237.1:0-3819 GCA_964500995.1 uncultured Actinomycetes bacterium | reverse complement strand
ATGAGCACGCCGTGCCCATAGCCGACTGGCACCGTGTTGGGTGGGCCGCTGAGCTGGTAGGCGATGGTGGCGCCATCGGTGATGAGAAGGTGGTCATCCGGCATTGCGGCTCCTCAGATGCGTTGGTGCGGTATTGCGTGGGGTTTCGGGTGCCAGCCGTCTATTCCACAGCGGTGAGGACGTTCACCGTGGCACCGTTGTCGGTTGAGGTGTAGATGGCGGTATCAGTGGCGATGTAGACCTGACCGTTGCCGGCGGCGAGCAGGGCCTGGGGTTTGTTGTTGAGCGAGTGGCCCGGCTGCCAGGTCTGCCCGTCGTCGGCGCTGGTGTACAGCCGTCCTTCGAGGTCGGCGCCGAGCAGGGGACCGCGGTCGGGCCAGCTGATGAACAGCAGTGCCGGCGCACCGGTGACTGCGCTGAACGTCCTCGCCCCGTCGGTGCTTCGGAGCAGCCCTTGGCGTGCTGTCGCGAGGATCTCATCCGGGGCATCCGGTGATATTGCGAGGTCGCCGGCGGGCACTTCTGCGCGCTGCTGCCAGGACCGCTGATCAAAACTAACCATCACGGTGCCGGATTGACTGTCGTGACCGTAGACCCGTCCGTGGCGGTATTTGAGTGCGTGGAAGTCGGCGCTACCGTGCAACGACAGAGGTTCCCAGGACTGGCCGGCGTCGCTGCTTTTGATCAGGCCGAGGTGGGGCGGTTGTTGGCGATCGGCGGGGTCGGGGTGGCCGCTGGCCAGGAATTCGTCGGGGCCAGCGACGGTGAAGCCCATGAAGTCCTGCGAGAGCTCACCGACTCGTTGGGGCGCGTGACCTTGCTCAACGGTGTAGAGGCCGTAATGAGTTGCGACGTAGAGCTTGTCGTCAGAGGGGTTGATGCCGAGGCCGTGGATGTGCACCATGCCCGGCACGACGGCGGGTGGCGGGCTTTCGGGGGCGTTCGACGAACAGGCCGCGGCCAGAGCCCCGGTCAGGGCGATGGCGAAAAGGTTGCGGATCAGCACACGGACACCTTCCGGTCACGAGATCTACGTAGTTCAATAGTAGGTGGGCGGTGCGTGAGGTGGCTGCGCCTCGGGTGGCGCGACCGCGAGTGACAGACCGGGGGAGTCGTCTTCATCAAATCTTCATCGGATCACGAACCGACCCATACTCGGATTGCTGAGGCTGGGGTGCGGCGGCGCAAGGGCTTGCCGTGTGGACGCATGGTGTCACGAAGATGTTCGAGGAAGGATGTGCGATGCAGCACAAGCGTTTTGGATTCGGGCTTGCGGCGCTTGCGGCGTCGGCCCTGTTTGTCAGCGGCTGTTCGAATGCAACGAACGAGTCTCAGTCATCGTCGTCGAGCACCACCTCGGCAGCAGCGTCGGCGTCGGCTTCGCCCAGTGCTGCGAGCAGTGACGCTGCCCATAACGATGCTGATGTGACGTTCGCTCAGGGCATGATCCCTCATCATCAGCAGGCGATCGAGATGAGCGACATGCTGCTCGGCAAGCAGGGAGTTGATCCTGAAGTAGTGTCACTCGCCAACGAGATCAAGAACGCTCAGGGTCCTGAGATTGAACAGATGCAGGGCTGGCTGCAGGACTGGGGAGTGTCCTCGTCGACGACGGCCCCCAGCACCGCCGCAATGCCCGGTCATGACATGCCTGGCCATCAAATGCCCAGCGAAGACATGGGTGATATGCCGGGTATGAGCGGCGGCGGTATGGGCATGATGTCGGAAGCCGATATGGCTGCACTGCAGAACGCGCAGGGCGCCGAGGCTAGCCGACTCTTCTTGACCCAGATGATCGAGCATCACAAGGGCGCGATCATGATGGCGCAGCAGGAAGTTGACAACGGCCAGTTCCCGGCGGCAGTCGAGATGGCGCGCAATATCGTGTCTTCGCAGCAAGCAGAGATCGACACGATGCAGGGAATGTTGGACAAGTAGCGCGGAGAGGGCACTAGTCAGCGACGCGCTGAGTCAGCCGTCGCAGGGTGGTGTTCGCTGCGTATCGGGGTGATGGGCAGGGCGATGGTGAATGTTGCGCCGGCGCCGGGTCCAGCACTGGCTACCGAGATCGATCCGCCGTGCGCTTCGATGAGCGCTTTGGCTATGGCGAGCCCGATACCGGCGCCGCCATGCTCGCGGTCGCGGGCGGTGTCTGCCCGGTAGAACCGTTCGAACACTCGGGTGACGTGCTCGGCGGTGATCCCTTCTCCGGTGTCAGCGACAGCGATTTTTACCTGGTCGCCGTCACGAAGACAGTGAAGGTGTACCGACCCGCCGGGCGGTGTGTGCCGTAGCGCATTCTCCAGCAGGTTCCCCAACACTTGAGACAGTCGTTGTTCGTCGGCCCAAAGCGGCGGTAGCGGTTGCGGGAGGTGTACGTGCAGTCCGACCCCCTTGGCGTCATAGCGTTCTTGTGCTGCTGCGACGCACTGGCGGGTTAGGCGGTCCACGTCGAGGGAGGCGTAAGACATAGACACCGCACTTTCCTCGGCCTTCGCCAGCGCGGCGACGTCATCGGAGAATCGCACCAGCCGACGGGTTTGGTCGCGCAGCATGGCTGCTGTCTGGGGTGTCAAGGAGCGCACGCCGTCTTCGAGTGCCTCGATGTAGGCCTCGAGTACTGCCACGGGTGTGCGGATCTCGTGCGCGAGGTCTCCGAACAGTTGCTGGCGTGTCGAATCGACGGCTTGAAGCCGGGAGGCCATTTGGTTGAATGCGGTTGCGAGGGCGTCGAAGTCATCGCCGAGGCGCGGCGGTGACACGCGGATGTCGTAGTTCCCTTCAGCGACATCGGTGGCCGCGGCGGCGACTTCGGTGATGGACCGTTGGAGGCGTCGACTGACGTAGAAGCTGACCGCGAGGGCGGCCAGTGCTGACACCGCTAAAGCGCCTCCGATGGAGATCACCGTTGCGTAGCCGTAGGCCTCTTCGGCGTGGACTTCTTCCAGGGAGTCCATCGGGACACCGGCACGGTGGAGGTGTTCGCGGAACAGCGGTGGGCCGACCACGGCAGCGACCACCGCGGTCGTCGCCGCTCCGGCCGCCAGCACGATGGCTTGGGCCGCCAGGAGTCGCAGGCCGATACCGGGACGGCCCGGCCGTCGACGCCGGCGAGGGGTCGACGTAGGTGGGGGAGTCACTGTCCGGTTCCCATCCGGTATCCGACACCTCGAACCGTGGCGATGTAGCGGGGGCGTGCGGCGTCGTCGCCGAGTTTGCGTCGTAAGTGTCCGATGTGGACGTCGACGAGGTGTTCGTTGCCGACCCAGGGTTCGTCGCGGATTATTTCGAGAAGTTGTCGGCGGCTCAGCACGATTCCTGGCCGCGCGGACAGGGCTTCGAGAATGTCGAATTCGGTGCGGGTCAACAGGATTAGTTCGTCGTCGATATGTACCTCACGGGCGGCGACGTTGATGCTCAGTGCGCCGAAGCGGCGCGGCGGGGCTGTCTCTCGTTCGGCGGGTGCGGCGGCTGTTTGCAGGATGCGGGGTCGCCGCAGCATGGCGCGGATGCGCGCGACCAGCTCGCGGGGACTGAAGGGTTTGGTGATGTAGTCGTCGGCGCCGACGGTGAGGCCGAGCACGGTATCCAGTTCGGTGTCACGGGCGGTGAGCATGACGACGTAGGCGTCGGAGAAGGTCCGCAATTGCCGGCAGACCTCGAGTCCGTCGATGCCGGGTAGGCCGAGGTCAAGGATGACGACATCGGGATCCAGGTCGCGTGCGACGGCGATTGCGTCGACACCGTTGCCGGCGACGACGGCTTCGAACTGCTCGCGTTCGAGATAGCTGGCCACCACTTCGGCCAGGGGGAGTTCGT
>CAZCRC010000236.1:0-3825 GCA_964500995.1 uncultured Actinomycetes bacterium | reverse complement strand
TCGGGATCCTGTTCGTGCTGCCGCTGTGGATGCAGTCGGTCCATGGCTTGGACCCACTGAGCACGGGCGTCATCCTGGCGAGCCTGGCCGTCGGGACACTGGCGTCTGGCGGGGCGGCCCGGCACGTATCGGCACTGCTCGGACCCACCCAGGTGGTGCGGCTGGGGATGTTGCTCGAGATCACCGGCATCGTGCTGATCGGGCTGACGCTGTCGGTCGATCGCAGTCCCTGGTGGCTCATCGGGCCGTTGATCGTCTACGGCCTCGGCCTGGGCTTCGCGTCCGCGCAACTGACGAACGTCGTGCTCAGCGACGTCCCGGCACTCAAGTCCGGCCAAGCCTCGGCCATGACATCGACGTTCCGACAGGTCGGGTCGGCGTTGGGGGCCGCGATCCTGGGCGCCGTGCTGTTCAGCGGGCTGGGCACGATCCTGGGCAACGACCTGGCGCAGGAGGCGGGACTGACCGACGAACAGCGCACCCAACTGACCGATCAGATCCAGACGTCGGCCGGACAGGCCATCATCGGGCTGGAGAATGTGCCCGGCTTGGAGCCCGTTGTCGCCGATGCCAAAGAGGCGTACACCGACGCCGCCCAGGACACCGCCTGGGTGGCGGCCGCCTTCGTGCTGTTCGGCCTGCTCGTGAGCTTCGGCCTGCCCAGGGACAACCCAGACCGGGAGTCCACCCACGCCACCCCGCCGACCTGACCTGGGGCGGGGCGGAACGACCCGGCCCAGGTCAGGTCTGCGGTCAGGACAGGGCGGCGGACACGACGTCGCGAGCTTCGGCCTGGATCCGGGCCAGGTGGTCCGGACCTTCGAACGACTCCGCGTAGATCTTGTAGACGTCCTCGGTGCCCGAGGGACGGGCAGCGAACCACCCGTTCTCGGCGACGACCTTCAAGCCTCCGATCGGCGCATCGTTGCCCGGCGCACGGGTCAGAGTTGCAGTGATGGGCTCACCCGCCAGTTCGGTCGCCGTCACCTGATCCGGCGACAGGTCCTTCAGCAGTGCCTTCTCCTCCCGCGTGGCGGGGGCATCCACCCGGGCATACACCGGCGCGCCGAACTGGTCGGTCAGGGCTGCGTAGTGCTGCGACGGCGACTTGCCCGTGACGGCCAGGATCTCCGAGGCCAGCAGGGCCAAGATGATCCCGTCCTTGTCGGTGGTCCACACCGAACCATCGAGTCGTAGGAACGACGCCCCGGCGGACTCTTCGCCACCGAACGCGATCGAGCCGTCGATGAGTCCCGGGACGAACCACTTGAAGCCGACGGGAACCTCGACGAGGCGTCGGTCCAGCGAGGCGACCACCCGGTCGATCATCGACGAACTCACGACGGTCTTGCCCACCGCAGCATCGCCCGGCCAGCCCTCCCGGTTGCGGTAGAGGTAGTCGATGGCCACCGACAGGAAGTGGTTGGGGTTCATCAGACCGCCGTCGGGGGTGACGATCCCGTGCCGGTCGGAGTCGGCATCGTTGCCGGTGGCGATGTCGTACTGGTCGCGCTTGTCGATCAGCGATGCCATCGCGAACGGACTCGAGCAGTCCATGCGGATCTTGCCGTCCCAATCCAAGGTCATGAACCGCCAGGCGGGATCGACGTTGGGGTTGACGACAGTGAGGTCCAACCCGTGGGTCTCGCCGATCGCGCCCCAGTAGTCAACAGCGGCGCCGCCGAGCGGATCGGCACCGATCCGGACGCCGGCGTCGCGGATGGCGGCCAGATTGACGACGTTCGGCAGATCCTCGACGTAGCGCGCAAGGTAGTCGTAACCGATTGTGGTGTCCGCGGCACGCGCCCGAGTGATCGGCGTACGCCGTACGCCGGACAACCCGCTGCGCAGGTACTCATTGGCCCGGTCCTGGACCCAGCCGGTGATATCGGCCCCCGCGGGGCCACCATCCGGCGGGTTGTACTTGAATCCGCCATCGCGGGGCGGGTTGTGCGACGGGGTCACGACGACGCCATCCGCACGGCTGGCGTCGTCGGCGGCGCGACCGCGGTTGTGGGCCAAGATCGCGTGGGACACCGCCGGCGTGGGGGTGTACGCCTCGCGCGAGTCGATCATGACGGTCACGTCGTTGGCGGCGAACACCTCCAGCGCAGTGGTCCAGGCGGGTTCACTCAACGCGTGGGTGTCACGGCCCAGGAAGAGCGGTCCCCCGATCCCCTGCCCGCCGCGGTAGTCGCAGATGGCCTGGCTCGTCGCCGCGATGTGATCGTCGTTGAAGGCCCCGTCGAGCGCGGAACCACGGTGCCCCGACGTCCCGAACGCGACCTGCTGCACGGGGTCCGCCGGATCCGGGTGAATCGTGTAGTAGGCGGTCAGAAGGGCCGGCAGATCCACCAGATCCGCGGGGGTGGCGACAGTTCCGGCGCGCTCATGTTGACTCATGTAGATACTCCCTGGGTCATCGTCCATAGTGGCCATCCCAGCGGCAGGACGCGACCGGAAAGCCCCAGCCACTGTCACGGCTCGGTATCGCCCCCGCCGATCACGCCGCAGCCGCGAGTCAGTGACGTAGCGTGAGTCGGATTCTGGACCGAAGGATCATCGCAACCACCATGTCCCGACTCAGGCCGGCCTTCGCCCTCGCCGCTGCTGCCCTCGTGCTCGCAGCGTGTGGTGGGACGACAACGCCCGCCAGCGAACCATCGTCCGGTGGTGACATCCAGACCGGCAGGGCCCCGAACGCCCCGTTCAGCGTCACCCGGACCGACCTCGGGATCCATTCGTTCACCACGCAACCTGAGGTCCCGGCCGGGTCGATCCGACTCAACTGCTTCCCGACCTGGAGCCAGGTGGAGCCCACGCGGGGTACGTACGACTGGACCCAGTTCGACGCCACCGTGGCTCAGGCCGAGGCGTGGGGCTTCACGGACATCACGTTCGTGTTCTGCAGCACACCGGCCTGGGCGGGGACCCCGGTCACGGCACCTGACGAAGCGGCCTTCGGTCCGGGCACCGCCCAGCCGCCCGCGGACATGGCCGACTACCGCGAGTTCGTCCGCCAGGTCGTCGAGCGCTACCGCGGCCGGATCAGCGGGTACGAGGTCTGGAACGAACCCAGCAGTCCGCAGTTCTTCACCGGCACACCCGCCCAGGTGGGCGAGATGACCGAGATCGTGTACCGGACGGTCCAGGAGACCGATCCCGAGGCCTACGTGTTGTCGGCGGGGTTCCAGACCCACCGACCGGACTACTACCGGGAGTTCACCCCGGCCTACTTCGACGACCTGCGGGCCCGCGGGTGGCCCATCGACGGGGTCTCCGCGCATTTCTACCCCCTGGCGGAAGGGACTCCCCGGACCCGCGCCGCGCAGATCGAGCAACTTCAGGCCGATCTCGACAAGTACGACGCCCCCGAGCAGCTGCCCGTGTGGGACACCGAGGTCAACTACAACGTGGACGTCCCCGGCGGGTATCCCGACGGCCGCATCACCGGGCGGACGGCTGCCGCGTGGACAGTGCAGACCTATCTGGACGGTTGGCGGCTGGGCCTGCGCCGCACCTACTGGTACCTGTGGACCGCCGAGTACTACGGCTTCCAGGGCATCCAGATGCGCCCCGGTGACCCGGCAACGACCGCGATGCAAACGTTCGGTAACTGGGTCATCGACACCCGGTTCACCGGGTGCACGGAAACCGGACATCTCGTGGAGTGCGCTTTCTCGAAGAACGATGGAACCAATTTCCGGATAGCGTGGTCACAGTCAGGTGGTGATGCTTCGCTGCAGCTCGACGGCGAGGTCGCCGTGTGTCCCGTGGACGGGGCCGCCTGCACCACCCAATCCGGTGATCTCGTTTTGGACGAGT
>CAZCRC010000235.1:0-3827 GCA_964500995.1 uncultured Actinomycetes bacterium | reverse complement strand
GGAGATCTATCACCAGCAGATCGCCGCCGGGACGCCGGTCATCGAGACGGACTTCGCCACCGCGGAACTGGTCAAGGTGGCGGCCAACTCGTTCCTGGCGACCAAGATCTCGTTCATCAACGCGATGGCTGACGTCTGCCGGGTGACGGGGGCGGATGTCACCACTTTGGCCGAGGCCATCGGTTACGACGAGCGCATCGGCAAGCAGTTCCTGCGGGCCGGGATCGGTTTCGGGGGTGGCTGCCTGCCCAAGGACGTCCGCGCGTTCCTCGCCCGCGGCGACGAACTGGGGGTCGGGCGCAGCTTGGAGTTCCTGCGCGAGATCGACGAGATCAACATGCGCCGCCGGACCGCCAGCGTCCAGATCGCGTCGGGCATGTTGGGTGACTCCTTGTTGGGGAGACGGATCGCTGTGCTGGGCGTCGCGTTCAAACCCGACAGCGACGACGTCCGCGACTCCCCCGCGCTCAACATCGCCGCAGCGCTGCACCTGCAAGGCGCCAAGGTGGTGGTTCACGACCCGAAAGCGAACAGCAACGCGGCCCGCTTGTTCCCCACCCTGACCTACGTCGACACGGCTGCCGAAGCCCTCGCAGGCGCCGACCTGACGATGCTGTTGACGGAGTGGCAGGAGTTCCGGGCGCTCGACCCGGTCGCGACCGCCGAGGTTGTTTCCCAACCCCTGATCTTCGATGGCCGCAACGCATTGGATCCCGCGCGGTGGCGGCGGTCGGGATGGACCTATGTGGGGATCGGCATCCCCTGATGCGTCACCCGTTGCGCAACTCGCGCAGCGCATGACCCTTCTGAGTGGCGATGGCATCGAGTTGCGCTCGATGAGCGTCCAACGCCCGGCGCAGCCCGTCGTCGGCCGTCGCCAGGATTCGCACCGCCAACAATGCCGCATTGGCAGCGTTGCCGATGGCCACGGTTGCCACGGGGACCCCCGTTGGCATCTGCACGATCGACAGCAACGAATCCATCCCATCGAGGAACTTGAGCGGGACGGGAACTCCGATCACGGGCAGCGATGTCACCGACGCCAGCATGCCCGGCAGGTGAGCCGCGCCCCCCGCACCCGCGATGATCACCCGCAGCCCTCGGTCGGCTGCCTGCTCGCCGTACGCCAACATCGTCGCCGGCATCCGGTGCGCCGACACGACATCGACCTCGTGGGCCACCTCGAAGTCGGACAGCACTTGGGCGGCTGCCGACATGACGGGCCAGTCGCTGTCACTTCCCATGACGATCCCCACCAACGGTTCGGCGGAAGCGGTCCGGTCACTCATCGATCGTTCCTGTCAGATAGTCGGCGGCGTGCCGGGCGCGCTGGAGCAGTTCGTCCGGATCGGAGCCGCTCACCGTCACGTGACCGATCTTGCGACCTGGGCGGACCTCCTTGCCATACATATGGATGTGGAGTTCAGGGTCCCGAGCCAGGCAATGCCGATAGGCCCGATACATGTCGGGATGCTCGCCCCCGAGCACGTTGACCATGACCGTGTAGTCGGCGGTTGCGGCCGGGCTTCCCAAGGGAAGATCGAGGACGGCGCGCAGGTGATTCTCGAACTGGCTGGTCACCGCGCCTTCGATCGTCCAGTGACCCGAGTTGTGGGGCCGCATGGCGAGCTCGTTGACCAACACCCCCTCATCAGTCAGGAACATCTCAACAGCGAGCATGCCCACGACGCCCAGGTCCCCCGCGATCCGCAATGCCAGTTCCTGCGCCCGCACGGCCAGTTCGTCGGAGAGTCCGGGCGCCGGCGCAACGACCTCCTTACAGATCCCATCGCGCTGCACGGTGCGGACCACCGGATACGCCACCGCCTGGCCGTGCGGCGACCGCGCCACCTGAGCGGACAACTCGGCAGTGAACGGCACGTACTCCTCCAGCAGCCACCGGGCGCCCGGCGGCAGCGGGTTGGCGAGTACCTCGCGCAACTCCTGCTCGTCGGCCACCACCCAGACGCCGCGGCCGTCGTATCCGCCGCGCGACGTCTTGACCACGACGGGCCAGCCGACCTCGGCCGTGATGTGGGCCATCGTCGTGGTGGGACTCCAGGCGAGCCAGCGGGGACACGGCACACCCGCTGCCGTGAGTGCTTGCCGCATCACGATCTTGTCCTGCGCGTGGGACAGCGCGTGTGAACCGGGGCGGATGAGGGCGTCGGTGGTAGCGAGCGCGGCGAGACCTGGCTCAGGGACCTGTTCGTGGTCGAACGTCACCACGTCGCACAATCGACCGAATCGTGCCAGCGCCTCGGGGTCGTCCGGGTCGCCGATGACGACGTCGGCCACGACCCGCGCAGCACTGTCGTCGGGTCGCGCGGACAGCACGGTGAATCCGATCCCCAGCGCGATCGCCGCCTGCTGTGTCATGCGGGCCAGCTGGCCGCCGCCAACCATGCCCACGACGGGATACCCGCGCGGCGGAGCCATTACAGCCGGGTCCTCAGTCATACGATGAACCCTATGGGACAGGGCCGAACCGTTCCCACTCAGCGTGGGTCCGGTGACGGTTTGGTGTCAGCCACCGTTTGGAGTTTCCTCACCGTGGGTAACGTGATGGAGTGACTGTCGTGGAACTGATGCGCACCGAGGACAAGCGAGCCTCGTTCGCCGCCCTACTCGATCCCTTCCGCACCATCATTCGTGAGTTCAGCAAGTTCGGCGTTGTCGGCCTCATCGCCCTTGTGGTCGATGTCGGCTTGTTCAATCTGCTGATGTTCGCGGGCAGCGGGATGCTCGACGACAAGCCCCTCACCGCCAAAGCCATCGCCGTCGTCGCCGCGACGGCCGTCTCGTACGGACTCAACCGCAACTGGACGTTCTCCCACCGCGGTGGCCACTCCAGTCGCTGGCGCGAGTATGGCCTGTTCTTCGGTCTCAACGGCATCGCCATGCTCATCACGCTGTCGGTGCTGTGGTTCTCGCACTACGCCCTCGGCCTGGACTCGGTCCTCGCCGACAACATCTCCGCGAACGTGATCGGGCTGGGCCTCGGCACCGTCTTCCGGTTCTGGTCCTACCGCAAGTGGGTGTTCCCCGCGCAGGACGAAGAGGTCGAGCCGATCGAGGATCGCGCCCCGAGCCCGCTGGTCTGACCGGCGGTGCGCCCGACCTGGGCGCCGCTTCAGCCCATGTCCGAGACCAGTGCGTAGGGCCGTACGATCCCCAGCCCCCGCACCGGCCGGGGGGTCAGCGCCCGGGTGTGGTAGTCGACTTCGTAGGCACTCGCCCCATGCAGCGCCTCGGACGTGACGGAATCCACCACCGTGGTCCCCGGCCGGGCGATGGCTGTCATGCGTGACGCTCGATTCACCGTGGTTCCGAACACGTCACCCATCCGGTTCAGCACCGTCCCCGTCGCGAGTCCGATCCGCATCTGGGGCATCCCCTCCACCCGGGAATGGGTCTGGTGCAGGGTCACGGCGATGCGAGCAGCATGGTCGGGGGTGTCGGCCACGAACATCACCTCGTCACCGAGCGTCTTGACCAGGCGCGCGGACTCACCGTGGACGATGTCCGCGCTGACCGACTCGAACGTCTGAACCAGCGACGCGAGGTCGGCCTCGTCCAACTGCCGGGACAAACGCGTGAAGGACACCAGATCAGCGAAACCGACGGTGGCGAGGACCTCGCTGTCCCCGTCGCCACCACCCGGTTGGTCCAGGTACCGGCCCACTGTTGCGGCGAGTTGCCGACGCCAGACGTAGCCGAGCAGGAGTTCCAACTCGGGCAGCAGATCCGAGAGTTCCCCGGTGAGTTCCGGGACGGTGTCGTCCTGCCAGCCCTGCTGCCCCTCGGCGAGCACTCGGCGTCCGATC
>CAZCRC010000234.1:0-3848 GCA_964500995.1 uncultured Actinomycetes bacterium | reverse complement strand
GCCTCGCCGCCGGCCTCGTCATCCAGCAGGTCGGCCCGTACATCCTGGATGCTGCCGGCGATTACGTGTGGGATCCGCGGGGAAAGGTGCTCGGGCAGATCCGCAAGGCCGAGCGTTCCTGGCAGCCGTTGGATCAACTGGAGATCACCAAGGTCGACGCCATGAAGCGCGGCAAGCAGACCCGATACCTGGTGGACTTCCAGACCAAGGTCGGCGTCGTCTACCCCGCTGCCTACCAGTCGTGCTTCGTCTTCGACCGCCGCAACAGCCAGATCCTGTCCGGGTCCTTGATCGGCGTGCATCTGTCACAGACGTTCCAACCCAACCGGTTCACCCCCAAGCCTTGTGAGCGGGTGTGGAACTGACTCCCGCCGGGGCATCGTCGCGCAGCCTCGCGGTCGCGCTGGCTCTTCTGATGGTCGTCACGGTGACGTTGTCGGCCGCCTGGCTGACCGCGGGGTCCGCGGCTGCGGCCAAGAGTCCGCCGTGCACCAAGGGAGCGCTCAAGAAGGCGGTCCAGGGCAAAGTCCTCAGCCGGACCTGTGCGAAGGGCTGGGCAGCCGGATCCATGCGTCTGCGCGGGTCGCCGGTGTCGGCGTTCATCGTGAAGTCCCGGACCCACAAGGGCAAGCGTTCCTGGGTGGCTCTGAGCCAGGCTCAACTCACCCGCGCCTGCGGCCCCGGGTCGCCGGTTCCGCGCAAAGTCCTCAAGCGTTCCCCCTGCTCGATCCGCTGAGGTCCGCGGATCAGTTCTTGACCCGCACGGCCGACTGCAGTTCGGCCGTGCCGAACGGGCCGAGCGCCTGACCATCCTCCGCGTAGTGCAGCAACGCCACCGAGAAAACCGCACGCAGGGCGCTGATCAGGACCTGTCCGGCCAGGATCAGGATGACGCCCAACGCCACCAGTGGAACCCCAAGCGCGAACTTGTCAGCGACGATCGCGAACCCACCGCCCACGGCAGCCACGATCCCCGGCAGCACGGACAGCAGTCCGATGATCACACCGATGCGTACTCCACCCGCGATCTGCTTGCCCCAGGTCGATCGGATCAGTCCGACCGACTCCTTGATGCCCGAGATCGGCCCCTTGTCGCGCAGCATGATCATGGGGAGGACGAAGAATGTGATCACGCTCCACACGACGGCCGCCAACGATGCCAGGACCAGTCGAACGATGTTGAGCACGACGTTGTCACCGCCGTTGCCCTGCAGCATGGACAGCAGCCAGCCGACGAGGGTCTGGATGGCGGCCCATCCCAGTAAGGCCGGCAGATGCGCGAATGCCGCTCCGATTCCGGCTCCGAAGGATGAGTCGCGGCCGTGCAACTCCTCGTTCGCGCAATGGACCAGTCCAGCCATGCAGATCTGGGTGACCAAGGTGCCCAGATAGGCGGCGAGGATCAGGACGATGATCCCGATCACCACCGTGGACGTCGGCAGGTCGCCGCCGACAGCGACCGCGGTGAGTTCCGATCGAGACGTCGTGACTCCCAGCACTCCCAAGCCCGTACCGCCGACCACGAGCACGGCGATGATCGCGACGATCCCGCCCACCACTGGGAACAGGAGCATGTACGGGTTCTCTTTGACCACCCCGAAGCACTGTTTGGTGATTGACCGACTCTCAGCCCAGGAACCCATGACTACTCCTCTGGATGGACCTACCTCCGATCATGGGGCACGGCTGCCCGGTGATGCAGCCGAAGCGTTGGGTCAGCTCGCCACACACGTCGAGGGCAGTAACCGCTCCGACAGGAAAGCGTTCACCACTGCGACCGACTGGGGGTGGGTCGGCACCGCGCCGTGATCGATGTCACCGGTGCAGTACTGCTGCAACCGGTAGTCGACGACGCCCACCAACTGACTCGAGTCGGGCGGACGAATCACCGCGTCGGTGTCCGACCACACCGACAGCCAGTCACTCGGGTGGGCGGGCTCCGGGAGTTCTGCCAGCAGCGTCGAGTCTGTCCGCAGTTGCTGACACGCCGGCGGGCACTGCCCGAACAGCGCACCGGCATCGGCCGCCGTCGTTCCCTGATGAGGGCTGCCCAACGTGACGACCTTGCGGTACAGCTCGGGTTGCTGCGTCGCCGCGATGCGGGCTACCACGCCACCTGCCGAGTACCCGACCAGGTCCGGTGCAGGCTGGCCACTCGAGACCAGGGTGTTGGCGCGCCGGGTCACCGCGTCCGCGTAGGTCCGCAGGTCCGCGGTGCCGTCACCGACGGGGATCACTTCGCTGTCGATTCCGGCGGTCCTGAGTTGGTCAGCCAGCTGCTCGATCTGGGCGGTGCCCCCGCCGTAGCCGGGGATGAAGAGGACGGTGCCCTGCGGCTGCGCGGCTCGTGTGGCCACCGGCGGTGACGTGTCCCGAGTCAGGAGCCAGATCGCCAGCGCGCCGGCGGCTATCAGGGCCACCATCACTGCGAGCCGTCTGATCGTCATTCCGCCTCCGCGTTCAGCATGAGGGCCGACCGGTCACCCAGCAAGCCGCACTGCTCGCCTCCGCCCGGTGGGATCGATAGGTTCACTTCGACGAGAGGACCCCAGTGACCGAATCAGACGCCGACCAGCCCCTTCATGTCGACGGTCGCCACCGCGACACGCTGTCCCAGATCTTCAACCATCCGGTCAGCCACAACATCGAATGGAGCAAGGCGCTGTCCCTGCTGCGAGCCGTCGGTGACGTCACCGAAGAGCACGACGGGCGCGTCAAGGTCCACGTCGGAGCCGAGACCGAGGTCTTCAATCGACCGCACGGCAAGGATCTGACCGAGCAACAGGTCGTTGATCTGCGCCGGATGCTGCACAGCGCCGGACTTCAGCCCAAGCCCAAGGGCCAGGAGATCTGAGCCATGACACATCACGAGACCGGCCTGACCGATGTCCGCGGCGCAGAGGTGGTTGCAGCGGTGGATTTCCACCAGACCACCATCTTCCGAATCGACGGCGCCAACGCAGACCACCCCGAGCACATCACCCCGAGCGACCCGCACGGGTTGGCCCGCAACGTCTTTCACCACAAGGGCAACCCTGACGGCACCTACGAGGCGGATAGCGATGACTACTGGCGCACCATCGGCCACGCGTTGGCGCCGGCGTCGCAGATCCTGCTACTCGGTAACGGCAAAGGGAAGGCCAATGCCAGCCACCATCTGGTCGCCTGGCTCGAGGAACACATGAGCGATGTGGCGGCCAAGCTGGTCGCGGATGTGCGCACCGATCTGTCGGCCCTCACCGACGAGCAGGTGCTGCGCGCCGCGCAGACCTACTTCGGGGATGCGCCGGTGCGCGACTACGGCGACTCCCGACGCGGCGAGCGTCGTTGACCGGTCACAGTTCGGTGGGCTTCTGACCGCGGCTGAGCAGCCGGTCCAACCCGAGGAAGATCGTGGCGAACAACAAGCCCAAGATCACGACACCCAGGATGTTGATGGCGACGCCACCGTAGCCGGGTGCGGTCAGCCCCGGAACGAGCGGGGAGGGTGCGCCAGTTCCGTCGTAGTTGAGGTCGATGAACGGGTAGGGGTACCAGTTCTGTGGCGCACCCACTCCCTTTCCCACGCACTTGTCACCCGAGGGAGTCGTCAGCACCGCGCCGTGGATCAAGGTGTAGACCAGCCACAGCACCGGGATCGCCATCATCTTGGGCACGAGGTCCCAGGTGAATCGGGGCCGAGGGCCGAAGATCAGGAATCCCAGCAGCGTGGCCCACGGAACGATGTAGTGGAATCCAATGTTTGTGTAGATGCCGGCGCCGCAAGGATTGGCGGTTGGTGCCAGCAGGATTGCGTAGATCAAGCCCGTGATCACGATCATCACCAGGCTGGTCATCCGCAGCCACCG
>CAZCRC010000233.1:0-3853 GCA_964500995.1 uncultured Actinomycetes bacterium | reverse complement strand
TCTCTACGTCCGTGCAACGGTTCCTCGAACAGGCCGCTGCCGACCCGGCCGTCCTGGCCATCAAGCAGACGCTCTACCGGACCTCCGGCGACTCCCCGATCATCGACGCCCTCGTCGATGCCGCCGAGGCCGGCAAGCAGGTCCTGGCCCTGGTCGAGATCAAAGCCCGCTTCGACGAGTCGGCCAATATCAAGTGGGGCCGCAAACTGGAACGGGCCGGGGTGCACGTCGTGTACGGCTTGGTGGGCCTCAAGACCCATTGCAAGCTCAGCATGGTGGTGCGCGACGACGGCGACACCCTGCGCCGCTACGTCCACATCGGCACCGGCAACTACCACCCCAAGACCGCCCGCTTGTACGAGGACTTCGGCCTGCTGACCACCGACCCAGTCGTCGGCGAGGACGTCAGCCGACTGTTCAACGTCCTGTCCGGGTACTCGATGAACACGACGTACGACCGACTCCTGGTGGCTCCGCACTCGATCCGTTCCGGCCTGGTCGAGCGGATCGAGAACGAGGTCCGCAACCACCAGCAGGGACTCCCGGCCCGGATCCGGTTCAAGTGCAACTCCATCGTTGACGAACGGATCATCGACGCCCTCTACCGCGCTGCCCAGGCGGGAGTTCCCGTCGACGTCTTCGTGCGCGGCATCTGTGCGATCCGCCCGGGTGTCGCCGGCACCGAGGGCCACCTGCGGGTCATCAGCATCCTGGGCAAGTTCCTGGAACACTCCCGCGCGTATGAGTTCGCCAACGGCGGTGACACACAGGTCTGGATCGGTTCGGCCGACCTCATGCACCGAAATCTGGACCGTCGCGTCGAGACGTTGGTGCGCATAGAGAGCCCGGAGCAGGTGGCCGAGATCGGTGGCCTGTTCGACCTCGCCTTCGACCCCGGAACGTCGGCGTGGGACCTGAACGACGACGGCACCTGGACCCGTAGGATCGTGGACGCTGAGGGCGACACCCTCGTCGACTACCAGGACACTGTGATCGCACACAGAAGCACTCGCCGGGGAGCGTGACATGGGGCAGGAGTCACCGACCACCCATCGGGAGGTCGAAAAGAAACTGCGCGTCCATGCGCTGTTCCGCCTGCCCGACCTGACTGAGATCCCGGGCGTCGGCGAGGTGAAGCCGGAGCCGACCCGCACCCTCAACGCCGTTTATCACGACACCGAGGATCTGCGCCTATTCCGGTGGGGCATCACGTTGCGCCGCCGCGAAGGTGGCGACGATGCCGGTTGGCACGCGAAGTTCCCGGTCGACGGCGAAGGCGAGGGCGTGCGCGACGAGGTCCGATTGCCACTGTCGCGAGGCGCCGTCGGCAACGTCCCCGACGATCTTCGCGACATCCTGACAGCCCTGACCCGCGACCAGATCCTGGTGCCCGTGGCTCACCTGCGCACCGAGCGCACGCCGTACATCCTGTGTGACGAGGACGGTGAGCCCGCCCTGGAGCTGGTCGACGACACGGTCAGCATCCTGGACGGCAAACACGTCGCCGCCCGGTTCCGCGAGATCGAGGTCGAGGCGCTCACCGATGCCGCTGCCAAGGGATCACTCATCGCCACCGTCGTTGACGTGCTGCAGGCCCACGGAGCCACCCCGGGAACGGCCTCCAAGGCCGCCACAGCCGTCGGGCCGCGCGCTTCGGCCCCACCGGACGTGGTGGAACTGGGTCACGTCGCCCCGGACGATCCCGCCGGAGATGCGGTCCGCGCGCACATCGCCAAACACGTCCGCCGCTTCCTGCTGCAGGACGTGCGAGTGCGGCGCGACCTACCGGACTCTGTTCACCAGATGCGGGTGGCAGCTCGCCGGCTGCGCAGCGGATTGCGTGGTTTCGGTCCGCTCGTAGAGTCCGATTGGGCCAAGCACCTGCGTGACGAACTCGGCTGGATCGCCGGCGAACTCGGCGCGGTGCGTGACACCGAGGTCATGATCAAGCGCCTGGACGAACGCGCCGCCGACCTGCCCCCGGATGAGTCGTTCCTGGCCCAGACCGCCGTGGACCGGACGCTCAACGCCCGGATCACCGACGCTCGTGTACACGCGCTCGGTGCCATGCGCAGCGAGCGCCACCACCAACTGCTGATCGATCTGGTCGATGCCGCGACCTCTCCGAAACTCACCGCCAAGGCCGATGAGCCTTGCTTCGATGTCCTGCCCCCGTTGGTCGAGAAGACCTGGAAGCGGCTGGCCAAGGACGTCGACGCGCTGCACCTCGACAGTCCTGCCTATCCCTGGCACGAGACCCGCATCGCCGCCAAGAAGGCCCGGTACGCAGCCGAGGCCGTCGAACCGGTCTTCGGCAAGCCCGCCAAGGAGTTGGTCAAGGGCCTCGAAGAGGTGACCGAGATCCTGGGCGACCATCAGGATGCCCACGTCGCGCAGATGACGCTGAAGTCGCTGGCGGCCGATGCCGATATCGACGCTCCCACCGGCTTCGCGCTCGGCCTGTTGTTCGCCCTGGAAGTCGACTATGAGATGGCGCTGCGGCGGGAGTTCCGACGACTCTGGCCGCGCATCGAGAAGATCCACGCGGAAACCGACCTCGTCTGATGGCCGAGCTGGTCATCCGCGCAGCTGGGGTCATCGTCCTGCGGCCCGGCTCGCGTGGACCCAAGGTGCTGCTGGTGCACCGCCCCCGGCACAAGGATTGGTCGCTGCCCAAGGGCAAGCTCGACAAGGGCGAGCATGTGTTGGCTGCGGCCGTGCGGGAGTGCGACGAAGAGACCGGCATCGTGCCCGTGCTCGGTCCCTACGTCGGTCGGCAGCGGTACCCCGTCATGGGTCGCCCCAAGACCGTGGACTACTGGGTGGCCACGGCCGGAACGGACAATGGCTTCACCGCCGACGACGAGGTGGACGAGATCCGCTGGGTGACGATCGATCAGTCGAAGCGGCTTCTCAGTTACGACCGTGACGTGCAGATGGTCCGAACCGCGGTGGCGCTGCCGCGCACCACCCCGCTGATCATCCTGCGTCACGCTGCTGCCACCAAGCGATCCGACTTCACGGGCAAGGACGACAGTGACCGCCCACTGACCGGCAAGGGCCGCTCGCAGGCGCGGCAACTCACTCCGATCCTCAGCGCCTTCGGCGTCGACCAGCTCCACAGTTCCGATGCGAACCGGTGCATGCAGACCGTGAAGCCGTACGCGGCTGCGGCACAGGTCACGATCGAGCAGGAACCCCTACTGAGTGAACCGGGGTACGAGCGAAACCCGAAGAGCGCGGTGCGCCGCGTCGTCGCACTGGCCGATCAGGAGCGCCGGGTGTGTGTGTGCTCCCATCGACCGGTCCTACCGGCGGTCCTGGCCCCGTTCGCTTCGTCTGCCAAGAGGAGCACCGACAAGGCGTCTGTCCGGGCTTTCTCAGGCCCGCTGCCCCCGGCAGGCATGGTGATCGTCCACCGCAAGATCACCAAGAGCGACTGGACCGTAGTGGCTGCGGAGCGGCACCACCTCTGAGCGGCACCGGGTGGCGTCAGCCGACGACCTCGTGCGCGAGCTGCTCAGCCCGCTGGTCCAACTCGTCGCGCACAGCGGTCAGTTCAGCGTCCGAGAGATGGTCCAGCGGCGGAGTCGGCCAGGTCACCACCCGAGTCCGGACCGTGACGGGTGGCTCGTCGAAGAACACCACGATGTCGGCACTGCCGATGATTTCGTCGGTCACCGGCTTCGGGAACTCATGCGCCAAATCGATCTCGAGTTCGCCCAACGTGGCGGCCACTCCCGCGTCGATGGCTGTGGCGGGCTCGACCCCACCGGACCACGAGTGCGCTCGACGGTCGCTGTGACGCTCGAACAGCGCCCGAGCCAACTGGGACCGGCCCGCGTCGTGAGTG
>CAZCRC010000232.1:0-3854 GCA_964500995.1 uncultured Actinomycetes bacterium | reverse complement strand
CGACCAGGGCGCAGTCGACTGATGTGCGCTTCCCCCTGATCGTTGTGGATTGGGCGCAGGACCGGCACCGGTACGATTCGGGCTGGCTGCAACTGGTCGGTCCCGCCGACCTGCCTCACCTGCAGCAGAACCCCACCACCCAGATCTGGGACGGCAACGGCCGTCCCGTCACGGTCCATTCGGACAAGGTCACGATCACCTCGAACGCCAGCGATCCGGCAGTGCGCAACATCCTCCTGCTGTGGCGTAGCCGGGTTCCGGTCCCGGTGATGCCCACGTCAATGTCCGGCGATACGGCGATTCCGTTCCTTGTCGATGACGTGTTCGCCGCGCGAACGAAGCTGACCGACACCGGTGCCACCCCGCGTCGGCCCACGGTCGTGCGACTGCTCCCGATCCTGCTGATGCTGCTGTCTGCGGCCGCCATCGTCCCCCTCATCCGGCGGGACCTCCTGGGCGTTGCGATCGCCTTCATCGGGTACGTCGTGGCGTCGTCGCTGATGGTGCGGTGGAGCGATCCGGCGTCACATTGGGGGGACCCGCCCCGGCGCGACCCGCATGACGCGATCAGCCGGCTGGCGGTGGCCGCCCGGGTGGTGTTCTGGGCGGTGGCTGCAGCCGCGGCCACCGTCGTGGTGCTCGACTGGGCGGAAGTGGCTCCCAGCCTGCTGTCGTGGGTGTGATCCCGGTCGGTCCCAACGTCACGCGCTGGGCGAACAGGGGCGGCGGGGGTCCCTACCCCGGTGTAACTTGTAGGTGTTGCCCGGTGCCCCGCCGGGTCGTCTCCGCATATCGGAAGAAGGCCCCCCCGCCCCCATGGACATGAAGCGAATCGCCCGCGGTCCGGTGCTGTGGATTCTCCTTGCCCTGGTCCTTCTGCTGGTGGCGACGAGTGTGATGTCGGACCTCCGCGGTCCGACCGAGGTGACGACGGCTCAGGCGATCCAGTCGATCCAGGACAACCAGGTCGCCGAGGCCACGCTGATCGACAAGGACCAGCGGCTCAACCTGACCATGAACGACGGGTCGCAACAGACCACGCAGTACATCACCGGCCAGGGCGTGGAGCTGCAGCAGATGCTGCAGACCAAGTTCGACGAGGGGCAACTCAAGGACGGCTATGACGTCAAGGTCCCGCAGGAGAACCTGCTGGTCACGCTGTTGGTGTCGTTCCTGCCGATCCTGCTGATCCTGTTCCTGCTGTTCTTCTTCCTGAACCAGATGCAGGGCGGCGGCGGCAAACTCATGTCCTTCGGCAAGTCGAAGGCCAAGGTCGTCAGCAAGGACATGCCCAAGACGACGTTCGCCGACGTCGCCGGGTCCGAGGAAGCCGTCGAGGAACTCGAGGAGATCAAGGAGTTCCTCGAGGAGCCCGCCCGCTTCGCCGCGGTGGGCGCCAAGATCCCCAAGGGCGTCCTGCTGTACGGCCCTCCCGGAACCGGCAAGACCCTGCTCGCCCGCGCGGTCGCGGGCGAGGCGGGGGTGCCGTTCTTCTCGATCTCGGGGTCGGACTTCGTCGAGATGTTCGTGGGTGTGGGTGCCTCTCGCGTCCGCGACCTCTTCGAACAGGCCAAGGCCAATGCGCCGGCCATCATCTTCATCGACGAGATCGACGCCGTCGGCCGCCATCGTGGCGCGGGTCTGGGCGGCGGTCACGACGAGCGGGAACAGACCCTGAACCAGATGCTGGTCGAGATGGATGGCTTCGACGTCACCGGTGGCGTCATCCTGATCGCGGCCACGAACCGGCCGGACATCCTGGACCCCGCCCTGCTGCGGCCCGGTCGTTTCGACCGTCAGATCGCAGTGGAGTCGCCGGACCTCAAGGGCCGTGAGGCGATCCTCAAGGTCCATGCGACCGGAAAGCCGTTGGCGCCCGACGTCGACCTGGAGAGCATCGCCAAGCGATCCCCCGGGTTCACCGGCGCGGATTTGGCCAACGTCCTGAACGAGGCCGCGCTGCTCACGGCTCGCAACAACGAGACCCTGATCACCAACGAGGCGCTCGACGAAGCCATCGACCGAGTGATCGCCGGCCCCCAGAAGCGCACCCGCGTCATGGACGAGGAAGAGCGCAAGGTCACGGCCTACCACGAGGGTGGCCACGCGATCGTGGCTGCGGCGCTGCCCGGCAACGACCCGGTCCACAAGATCACGATCTTGCCCCGTGGTCGGGCGTTGGGCTACACGATGGTGCTCCCCGATCAGGAGAAGTACTCCAAGCGTCGATCCGAGATGCTCAACCAACTCGCGTACATGCTCGGTGGTCGTGCGGCCGAGGAACTGGTGTTCCACGACCCGACCACTGGCGCGGCCAACGACATCGAGAAGGCCACGAGTGTCGCGCGGGCGATGGTCACCCAATACGGCATGACGGAGCGCCTCGGCGCGATCAAGTACGGCCAGGAGCAGGGGGAGGTGTTCCTGGGCCGCGACATGGGGCACTCCCGCGACTACTCCGAAGAGGTCGCGGGCGCCATCGACGAAGAGGTCCGCGGCCTGATCGAGGCGGCTCATCAGGAAGCCTTCGACATCCTGGTCGCCAACCGGGATGTGCTGGACCATCTGGTGTTGGAACTGCTGGAGAAGGAAACTCTCGACAAGCAGCAGGTGCAGGAGATCTTCACGGCGCTGGATCTGAATGCCGTCCGCCCGGCGTGGACCGGTTCCGCTCGCCGGGCGCCGTCGGATCGCCCCCCGGTGCTGTCGCCGCGCGAGGTCGCCGGACTCAACGGTCACAGTGGCTCCACGAACGGTCATGGCCCGACACCGGACGGTCACGAGGACGACCGGGCCGAGGACACGCAGTCCTGGGAGCCCCCGAGTGGGGAGACCCCCGTCGGGCGCTGACTGGCCAGCGGGAAGCTCGTTCCCAAGTGGCGAGGTGCTGGGTCGCCCACCACACTTGCTGCGTGACTGATCAGGACCGCGGACCCGAGTTCGACCATGCGCGAGCCGAGGCTGCCGTACGTGAACTGCTGATCGCGATCGGCGAGGACCCCGAGCGCGATGGGCTCGTGGACACTCCTGCGCGGGTCGCCCGCTCCTTCGCCGAAGTCGTCGGCGGACTGCGGATGCGTCCCGAGGACGTCATGACGACGGAGTTCGACGCCGTCTACGACGAGATGGTCCTGGTGCGCGAGATCGAGCTGTATTCGTTGTGCGAACACCACCTGGTTCCGTTCCACGGCGTTGCTCACGTGGGCTACATCCCGAACACCGATGGGCGGATCACGGGGCTGTCCAAACTGGCCCGGTTGGTGGATGTGTATGCGAAACGGCCGCAGGTGCAGGAGCGGCTGACCACCCAGATCGCCGACTCGCTCGTCGAAATCCTGAAGCCCCGGGGGGTCATCGTCGTGATCGATGCCGAGCACCTCTGCATGGCCATGCGGGGGGTGAAGAAGCAGGGCGCTCGCACGATCACCAGCGCGGTTCGGGGTCAGTTGCGGGATCCCGCCACCCGGGCCGAGGCCATGGCGCTCATCATGAAGGCCTGATCAGGCACGGCCTATGCTGACGGGGTGTCAGCACCAGTAGGGCCCCGCGGGTTACCCGCCCAACTGAGTGCCCCGAACCGCTGTCTGGTCATGGGAATCCTCAATGTGACCCCCGACTCCTTCTCGGACGGCGGGCGCTACCGCGATCCGGCTGCGGCCGTGGCTCACGGGGTTCAGTTGTTCGCCGCCGGTGCCGACCTGGTCGACGTCGGTGGCGAGTCGACCCGGCCGGGTGCGGAACGGGTGGCTCTCGACGAAGAGGCCCATCGAGTACTTCCGGTCATCGAAGGGCTCACCAGCGCGGGGGTGCCGGTCAGCATCGACACGATGCGACCCGAGACCGCGCGCGCCGCG
>CAZCRC010000231.1:0-3873 GCA_964500995.1 uncultured Actinomycetes bacterium | reverse complement strand
AGCGTGTGGTGCGACGAGATGATCAACATCTTGTTCTTGCCACTGTCACGCTTGAGCTTGCCGTTCTTGACCTCGACGCTGGAGTACTTGTCCAGCTGATTGGCTAGCCAGCGGTACTGCGGATCGTCCAGGTTGCCCGCTGAACCGCCGCCCTCGGCGTTCGTGTCCAGCATGATGATGCGGAACTTGCCCCGGTTGAACGCGTAGTAGGTCGCATTCTGGTTCGTGGCCTTGAGCTGCTTCTTGCCGACGTAGCCGAAGCCATGGCCGTTGTCCTTGCCCTCGAGCATCTTCTTGAAGCCGAGCTTGGACACGTACTTGCGGTTCGGGTCCGGCGGTACCGGTGGCATCTTGGTCAACGAGTCGATGACTCCGTTCAGCTGCGCGGGCTCAGCGAGCCACGGGAACACCTGATCACCCGGAAGCCCCTTGGCCGAGTCGATGTTGATCGCTGTGTTCGGCCACGGCTTGCTGCACCCCGTGGCGATGCTTTCCACGGACAGCAGTCCTGCAACCTCGTAGCTGGCGGGCACGTTGCCCTGCACCAGGGTGTCGTGGTTGCCGCGCGTGATGTACCAGGGGAAGTTCAGCCCCTTGGAGTTCATCTTCTTCTGCGCGGCGTCCATCAGGTTCGGGTACTTCGGGAACGCGCCGTATCCGTACTTGTCACCGGTGGCCCCGATGTTCGGGTCCCAGAAGCCCTCGTAACGTTCCGGAATCTGGCCCGGCCAGTCCTCGAAGTCTTGGACACCGGTGTACTCGCGGTTCTCTACCCGCTTGTTCAGGTCGGCGACCTCTGCGTCGGTGAGCGAGATCCCCAGCGCGCGGCACTTCTTCTGCGCCTCGGTGGTGATCTTGGTTCCGGAGAAGGGATCGACTTCGCCGCCCTCGAGAGTCTCGCGGAACATCTCGACCTCGTTGTGCTGCGCACTGTCGGCGATGTCGCCGGTGAGCACGGCGAACTTCAACTTCGCCTTCTTGCCCTTGCCGTCGGGCACGTAGCTGACGTTGTTCGCATTCATGTTGCGGATCGTGGAGTCGAACACCCGCACACCCAGGGCCTCCTGGGGCCGCCACGCTGCCGACGTCGGACCCGAGATGGGGTCGATGAGCTCCAGGCGAGCCGGCGACATCTCATCCGCGATCTGCGGGTCGGTGAGTTGACCGAAGAACGTCAACGACTTGCGTCGTTTGTCGCGATTCTTCTGGGCCTTCACGATGTCGGTTCGGACGTGGTACTTCTCGCCCTTGCCCTTCTTGAGCTTCTTCCAGTCGGAGTCGGTTCTCTTGATCGTCTCCTGAAGGGTCGACTTGCCCTTCTGATCCTGGCCGGCCTGAGCGGCAGGCAGGGCGACCATCGACGCACACACGCCGGCAGCCACTCCTGCACTCACTAACTTGTTGACTCGCACTCTCTCTCCCTAGATCGGGGACCTTCCGCACGCTATCCGCTCAGGGCGCTGCGATGCCCGGCAATGACCGAACTCGGCGCACTCGAGGGGGTGTCCCCTGTGATCACGCAGGGTCAGGGGACCCGTCGTCGGTCGACACGTCCGATTGGGGGTGGCGTCGCTTGGCGATGAGGTAGCCCAGAAAGGCAATCGCACCGACGAGCAACTGGGGCAGGAACCACACCAACCGCCAGATCACATCGGCGGCCGCGGCCTCGGGCGCCGATGCCCCGAAGGCCACGAGAAGGGCGATGAGTGCGGCGTCGACCGTTCCGAGGCCACCAGGGGTCAGCGGGAATGAGGTCAGCAAGATCGCCGCCGAGTACGCCGCGAAGGCCTCGATCACAGAGATCCGGTCGGGCAGGGCTCCGATTCCGGCCAAGGCACACAGAAGTACCAGGAATGGCGTGGTCTGGGCCGCGACATTGGTGACGGTCAACGGCCACCACTTCTTCGCCACGAGGTCGTGTGCGGTGTCGTGGAAGCCGACCGCACCGCCGACGACGTCCGGTGCCGTACGGTGCAAACGCCCCAGCACCCGGTCGGTCAGTCGCTGTCCCCATTCGCCGATCCGCCGGGCACTGGCCTCACTGCGCAAGATCAGCACGATCACTGTGAACGAGACCAGAAATCCGATGAGTCCGATGGCCGCCAGACTGGTCAGCTGCGCGTTGCGCCGACCCTCCAGTACCAACAACCCCACTCCGAGCGCAGGCATGCCGAGAGTGAGCAGGTAGGTCCAGACGGCGTCGGCTGACACGGCGGCGGCCGACAACGACGTGGGCACGCGGTACCGGTTCAAGATGGCGTACTGGGTTCCGACGGCGACCGCGCCGCCCCCGGGGATCGTGTTGCTGACCAGAAATCCTGCCTGTCGCTCGATGAAGCCCTGCACATACGTCAACTGGGCGACCGCGACCAGAACGGTGAAGGGATACACCACGATGTTCACGACCCCGGCCACTACCAGCAGGGCCCGCCACAACGTGGAGATCTGGGTGATCTGATCCCAGCCCTGCTCATACTCGGCAGCGTTCGTCCGGATGAACCACCCCACCGCGACCAGGATCACGATCGCCAACCCGAAACTGACGACCATGCGCAACCAGGGCACCCGAGCGGGCGGCCCCGCGATCTCGTCAGTCACACCCCGACCATAGTGATCGCGGTCGTACCCCGCGCGCGGGTCAGCAGGGTGTGACCGGGGGGACAACCGTGACCCTCCGAGCGAGTGGGGATGATCGGCTACGGCACCGGGCGGGCGTCTTGGACGATCGCGCGCGCTGCTGCGATCGCGTCCGGCGTGTGGTCGAACAGATGCCCGCGCTCCGACAGCTCTTGATAGCAGCCACGGGACTCTAGGACCGGCACGAACCGCTGGGGGAGCCCGGACACCAGAACTGCGACGCCACGGCGCTCCAAGTCACGGATGGTGTCGCTCAGAACGGCCGCACCGGTGACGTCCAGGCTGGTGGTGTGTGACATACGCAGAATCACCACACGCACATCCGAGAGTTCCGTCAACTCCAACAGGGCAGTATGGGCGCCGCCGAAGAACAGTGGACCCTCGAATCGATAGGCCACGATGTGCTGGTGGAGCAGTTCCCGCTCCTGGGCGACGTGATCGCTGGGAGCCGCTGTGTCCAGGCTGGCCAACGTGGTGGCCTGCAGGTTCGCGCTGCGCGCCACGTGACGCAGCGCGAGCGCTCCGGCCACGATGATGCCCAGGATGACGGCCGTGGCAAGGTCCAACACGACGGTCGCGACGAAGGTGACCATCAGGACCGCAGCGTCGCTTCGGGTCGAGTGCACCAGGGCGCGCAGATTCGAGACCTCGACCATGCGAGCCGCAGTCGCCAGCAATACCCCCGCCAAGGCCGCGAGGGGAACCGTGGCGACGATCGGGCCCAGCAGCACGACGACCAGTAGCAGGACGAATGAGTGGGTCAGGGCGGCCAGCCGCGACGAGGCGCCACTCCGCACGTTGACGGCGGTCCGCGCGATCGCTGCGGTGGCCGGGATCCCCCCGAACAGGGGGCTGACAAGGTTCGCCACCCCCTGGCCGAAGAGTTCCCGGTCCGAGTCGTGGTGCTCGTCGATGCTCATCGCATCGGCGACGGTGGCGGAGAGCAGACTTTCCAGGGCGGCAAGGGCAGCGACGGCGACGGCGGGTGCCGCCAGGATCCGGAGATCCGACCACGACAGACTGGGCAGCGACGGCAACGGCAGCGAGCTGGGTAACTCGCCGATCGTTGCGACGTCCAGGTGTGCGGCCAGTGCAGCGATGGTGGCTGCGGCCACGGCGAAAAGGGCAACAGGAACCGACGGCTTGACCCGGATGGCTGCCAGGATCACAGCCGCCACGGCCACAGCCACTGAGGGGGGCGCCCAGTTAGGGTCGGCCAGCCAGGCTCCGATCGCT
>CAZCRC010000230.1:0-3887 GCA_964500995.1 uncultured Actinomycetes bacterium | reverse complement strand
ACCGTCGAATCCGGGATGCCGTGGCAGATGACCTCATTCAACGAGGTGCACAGCGACTTCGGGAAGCCGCGGTAGCCCAGCGTCGAGGGGTAGGCCCCGTGATCCAACAGGTACTCGTGTCCGATCCGGTCGACCTCATCGGTCGTCATTCCGGGCCGGAGCGCAGCTCCTGCGAAGGCAAGCGCATCGGCGGCGATCCGACCGGCGATCCGCATCCGCTCGATTGTTTCCTCATCCTTGATCTCGCTGCCCCGGTACGGCGCGGGTGCGGGGCGGCCGACGTACTCCGGCCGAGCAATGGAGTCCGGAACGGCGCGGCGGGGGCTGACCCGGCCGGGCGTCAACTGCCGAGTGGTCGAGGCGGGCGACATGCGCTGATTCTGCCACGATCCGGCGACCGTGCAGGTTCGCCCGATACGCTGCGATCAACTCAGCGAAGGAGTCGATGTGGGGCAGTGGTGGTACAACTTGCGGACCCAGAAGGTGGAACCCGATGAGGGTGGCCCCAACGCCGAGCGGCTGGGACCGTTCGACACGGAAGAGGAAGCCGCGCAAGCCCTTGAGACCGCTGCCAAGCGCAACGAGGAATGGGACGCCGGCGAGAACGAGTGGGACGGTGAACGTCCCCGTACGGACGGCGTGATCGGCGTCGAGGAGTCCGGCGAGGACGACAACTGAAGCTCGAGGAACGCCGCGGCCCCCTAGCGGGTCTGAAGGTCCTGGAACTCAACGCGATCGGCCCGGTCCCCATGGCCGCCGGATTGCTCGCGGATCTTGGCGCGCAGATTCTACGAATCGAGGCTCCCGGTGACTCCCTCGGTGCCACAACTGACGACCCCTCCGTGCATCTGCGGGGCCGCGCATCGGTGCGGATCGATCTTCGTGATGCCGACTCGCTCGCCGTGGTGAAGGATCTCGCTGCCCGCGCGGACATCCTGCTGGAGGGATATCGCCCGGGGGTTCTGGAGAAGTTGGGCCTGGTGCCCGACGAACTGTTGGCCGCCAACCCGGGACTGATCATCGGTCGCATGACCGGATGGGGTCAGACCGGACCGATGGCGCAGCGCGCGGGTCATGACATCGACTACATCGCGGTCGCGGGGCCCCTGCGGCACTTTGCCCGTGCTGGTCAGGCGCCCGTTCCGCCGATCAATCTCGTGGGCGACTTCGGTGGGGGGGCGATGTTCCTGGTGACCGGTGTGCTCGCGGCACTGTGGGAGCGGTCCCGGTCCGGCCAGGGCCAGGTGATCGACGCCGCCATGGTGGATGGTTCCGCGTACTTGATGATGTTGATCTATTCGTTGTCAGCACAAGGGATCTGGAACCCGACCGCGCCGGGGGCGAACCTACTGGACACCGGGGCTCCCTTCTACGACGTGTACGAGTGCTCAGACGGTGAGTATCTGGCGGTGGGGTGCCTGGAGCCGAAGTTCTACGCAGAGTTCCTGGCCGTGCTGCAACTGGACGCATCGCAATTGCCGCACCAGTTCGACGTCTCGCAGTGGCCCCTGCTCCGTCGGACCTTCGCCGACCTCATTGCCACCAAGACGCGGGACGAGTGGGATGACCTGTTCCGCGACACCGACGCCTGCGTGGCCGGAGTCCTGTCGATGACCGAGGCCGCGGAGCACCCCCACCTGGTGGCGCGAGGCACATTCCTGCCCGACGAGCCGCTCCAACCAGCGCCAGCCCCCCGGTTCTCGCGCACTCCCGGCGCAGCGGTTCCGCGCGCCCAGTTCGCGCACGGTGCCTCCGCCCTGGTGGAGTGGGGTGTGGCCGGTGATGTTGCCACCCGTACGGCGGTCGTGCCCGACTGAGTCGATGGTGCCAGG
Organism: uncultured Actinomycetes bacterium; assembly: GCA_964500995.1. Lineage (GTDB taxonomy): Bacteria > Actinomycetota > Actinomycetes > S36-B12 > CAIWTL01. Next base: position 2,055 of record CAZCRC010000230.1, on the reverse strand, counting down.
ATGACGCTATGACTGAGACCGACGCTTCCGCCGCTGACACCCCTGACATCCCAGCCGAGTCCCTCGCGGAGCTCACCATCGCCGTGCTCGGCGGAACCGGGGATCAGGGTCTCGGTCTGGCCTACCGGTGGGCGCGCAGCGGACTGTCGGTGATGATCGGCTCCCGGCAGCCGGAGAAGGCCCATGCCGCGGCGTTGTCGGTGGGTGAGGGGGTCGTCGGCGGATCCAACGATGACGTCGCCGCGATGTGCGATGTGGCGGTGGTGGCGGTGCCCTGGTCCGCGCACGGCAGCTTGCTGCAGACCTTGACGGCTCCTTTGGCGGGCAAAATCGTGATCGATTGCGTGAATCCCCTCGGGTTCGACAAACAAGGTGCCTACGCGCTGGACGTGGCGGAAGGCTCGGCAGCCCAACAGGCCCAGGCGTTACTGCCCGACAGCACGGTGGTCGGGGCGTTCCATCACGTCAGTGCCGTACTGCTGCTGGATCGGGAGCGGCACGAGATGGACCCGATGGACATCCTTGTGCTCGGTGACGTCCGCGAGGCAACGGACACCGTTGCGGAGTTGGTGGCGCGTATCCCGGGACTGCGGGGCGTCTACGGCGGACGGTTGCGCAACTGCGGGCAGGTCGAGGCGTTCACTGCGAACCTGATCTCGATCAACCGGCGCTACAAGTCGCACGCGGGTGTGGCTATCACCGACCTGCCTGACGAGTAAGGGCCGGCGCCGAGCCTGACTCGGTTCAGTCGGTGAGGCCGGTGGTGGCCGCTCCCGGTTCGGGGTCCCTGCTGACAGCGGCGGATTGTGGGCCGCGGGGGCCCCACAGTGCGACGAACACTGCGGCGCAGGTCAGAACCACCGCTGTGATCACCGCTGCCGATGACACCCCGGACACGAATGACTCCTTGGCGGCGGCGGCCAACGCTTCGCCCTGGGGGCCGAACTGCTGCAGGGGAGCGGCCTTGACGAACGCGATCGAGTTGAGGACGAGTTCCTGTGCCTCGGCGGGGAGACGGGCTATCCGGTCGACCAATCCATCGCGATACCCGTTGTTCAGGACGGATCCCAGGACCGCGATTCCCAAGGCGCTGCCGAACTCGCGGGACAGGTCGTTCACGGAGCTGGCGACACCCTGCTTCTGGGCGGGCAGGGACCCGACGATGGCGGCGGTGGCGGGAGCGCCGGCGAACGCCATTCCCAGGGCGAAGAAGATCAGCCCGCCCGCTACCAGGGGATAGTTCAATTCCACCGTCACCCGGGACAGGATCACGAACCCGAGTGCCATCGACACCAATCCGATGGGGGCGATCCGTCCGAAACCGAACCGCTCCGCCAGGTGCGGGGTGCGGCGCGCGAGGGGGATGAGGACGAAAGGCAAGGGCAAGAGGCCCGCGGCTGCTTGCAGTGGTGACCAACCCACGACGAACTGCAGGTACTGCATCAGGATGAAGAAGAGCCCGAAGGCCGAGAAGAACTGGATCATCAGCGAGACGGAACCGGCGCTGAATCCGCGGAGTCGGAAGAGCCGGGGGTCCAGCATGGGCGACTGCTTGTGCAGTTCGCGTCCGACGAACAGGGCGAGTGCAGCCACCCCCAACGCAAGCGTTCCCCAGACAGCGGAATCGGTCCACCCTTTGACTGGGCCTTCGATGATGCCGAACACGATCCCGGAGACTCCGACCAGGGACAGCAGTGCGCTGACCGGATCGAGGGCGGGCGGGTGTTCGTCGGTCGAGGTGGGCACCACGAGCAGTGCTCCCACCAGTGCGATCGCGGCGAGCGTGACGTTGAGTGCGAAGAATGAATTCCAGTTGAACCACTCCAGGAGCAGACCCGCGGCGAAGAGTCCGATCACCGCACCGCCCCCGGCCACCCCGACCCAGATGCCGACAGCCTTGCCTCGTTCCTCCGGCGGGAACGAGGTGGTGATGACCGACAGGGTCGTCGGCATCACAAAGGCCGCGCCAACGCCCATGGCCGCGCGCAGGGCGATGAGCCACCCCGGGTCGGTGACGAAGAACGCCGCTGCGGCGGCCGCGCCGAAGATGACGAG
>CAZCRC010000229.1:0-3922 GCA_964500995.1 uncultured Actinomycetes bacterium | reverse complement strand
GGCGCAATTTCGTGCTGCCTGACGATGTGAAGACATTCCTGCAGCCAGCGCTGAGCGCCGGCCGTGATATCGAGCACATCTACGTCACCATCGCGGTCCAGATCGCGATGATAATCGAAGTCGGGCTGGCTGAGGTCCAGGCCGAAACTGGCCGCTACCCGCTGCACATCCACGATGCTCACCCGGCAATCGCCGTCCAGGTCGAAGAAGGCGGCGCTGTGGGTCACCGTGACGACCACGGGCGCCACCACGCTGCCCGCCAGGGAGGCGCTGGTGAAGGTTACATGCCCGCTGTGGACGCCATCCTCCAGCTCATAGGCCTGCACCAGGATGGTGACGCCGGACACAGTGGCGCCGGTGACGACCGTGGAGGCCAGCCAATCCACGTCGGCCGCGACGGTGAAGGTGGCCGGCCGGCGGCTGACCACCTGCAGCGCCTGTTGCGGCAGCGGGGTGTCCAGGGCAAGGTCGGCCGTGAAGCTGAGACTGGCCGGGTAGACCGCCAATTGGTCGGGCGGCAGGGGCGGGTCGCTGGTCACCGGGTCGGCGCCCGCGGCCACTTCTTCGCCGTCGGAGCGGCCATCGCCATCGCTGTCAGGGTCGCCAGGGTCGGTATGACGCCGGATTTCCACCAGCCGCGACAGGCCGTCGCCGTCCGCGTCGCTGAAACTCTCCTGTGCGTTCAGCGGGCTAAGGCCCAACCCCGCCTCTTTGCCATCGAGGAGGGTGTCGAAATCGTAATCCCCCAGCACAGTCACGCTGATTGCTATCGTATCGGTCAGCCCAACGCTGTTTTGCGCCTGCAGGGTGATGGTGTGGACGCCCACGCTGAGCAGCACGGGCAGCGCCGCGCCGCTGCCCAGCGCGCCATCGCGGCTGCTCCACCAGGACAGGTTGGCGCCGGCCACGCGGCGATCCTGGTTGTCATAGGCGCCCCCACGCAGGACCAGACGCCGTTCTTCCAGGAAGCTGTCGTCGGCCTGGGGAAAACCGATGAAGGGCAGGGGCGGTCGGTCGGTCACTGTGAACGCGGGCGAAACCGCGCTGCCCTCATGGAAGCCGTCGCTGGCCGTGACACGGAAACGGGCATTGGCGCTGCCGGCCAGGTGGGCCACCGGAACCTGCGCGGTGTTGCTGCCGCTGCTGAAGGCGACGGGCAGCCAGGAAGCGCCGCCGTCGGCCGAATAGTCCACCGCGATGGTGAGCGGGTCGCCGTCGGCGTCGGTCGCGGTCCAGGTGACGGGGATGCTGCCGCTGCTATAGACGCCGCCGCTTGGGCTGCTGATGCTCACCGTGGGCGCGGCGCTGCCGGCCGTGAAGCTGTCGAGCAGGGTGTCGCCGTGGCGCAGTTCCAGGCGGGCCACGCCGGTCTGCAGCAGGATGGTGGCGGCAAAGAAACCGCTGTCGTTGAGGCCGGTCTCCGGGGTGCGGAAGGCCGGGAAAACGCCGTTGCGGGCCAGTTCTGCGCCGCCGCCGTCGAGCTGCGCCAGCCAGTAATCACTGACAAAGTCCACGCTGAGCGGCGCGTCCTCTCCCAGGGTTTCGACGCGGCGCAAGACGCCCGTCTCCACGGTTCGGCTGACCAGGCCGGAGACGTAGAGCCGCGGGCCTGGCGCCGGGGACGTCAGCGGGCCGCTTGCCGGGCCGGTTGGCGCGGCGCTGTCGCTTGCTGCGGCCAGACGCAGCCCGCCAAACGGCCGCAAATCCTCGAAGCCGAGCCGCGTGGAGATCATGCCGTACTCCGCGCGCACGGCCTGCTCGTCCACCGGCTCGAAGAACACGTTGTCATCGTTGCGGCTGCAGGCATAGCTCATCAGGGCCTTGCCGCGGTTGGTGTCTTCATCGGCCGGATCGCCGTCGTCCTCCACCACCCATTGGGCGCGGTATTGGCGACCGGACATGGGGTTGACGACCGGCTCCTCCACCCCCGGCTGGAAATAGATGTTCTTGGACACATCATAGGTGGCGCCGCCATCGTTGCAGTCTCCGTTGTCCAGTTCGTCGTTGACCGAATGGCTGAGGTTGTCGGAGTAGGAGCCATTGGCCGCGGTGGGGCCAACCAACCCCATGATGTGGCCGATCTCATGCCCCAGGCGCCGGCTGTAGTCGGTGTTGTCGGCGCCATCCGTGACGCGGCCCACCGCCCAACCGACATAGAGCGGCACCTCGACCTCGCAACTGCCGAAATCGGCCAGGCCCAGGGTTGCCACGGTCAGCGCGGCATCGGTCAGCTCGCAGTAGGCGTCCAGGCCATCCATGAAAAGGATGTTCATCAGGTCGCTGACATCGGCCCACAGTCCGTAGCCGTTCTTGTCGCCGGTTCGAAGCCGCTCATCCACGATGCCGAAGGCGATGACCGCGTCAGGATCGTGCAGGTCGTTCCAACGACGGCGAATGGGGTCCATGTCATGAGCGGCTTCGAGCAGCTCGCCCCAGGAGCCAATCGTCAGCGAAACCGCGCTGGTCAGGCTGACATCGGCCCATTCGAACTCCAGGCGGCCGGTCGGCATGTAGCGCTGGCGCAGCTCCTCCAGCCCGTTGCTGACATTGACCCGCATGTGAAACTCATCGGTCTCTCCGGCCTGGTCCCACATGATCGGCACCAGCAGCACGCGCAGGGGCAGGTTGCGACGGAACTCGGCCGTCGTGTCGAACGCGGCGACGGTGAAGCCGCGGCGGCGCAGCACGGCATGAACCTGCACGGTCGTGCCCCCGTCGCTGACGAAGTCGTTGAGCAGCGGCGTCAGCGAAACGTTGACGCTCTGCGCGATGTCACGCAGGGCTGGCGGGGGCAGCGGCTCGTCGTTGTAGGGAACCACATGCCGCGCGTCCTGGGTCTCGCTGTAGCTCTGGCCGCTGCCCGGCTCGGTCAGGCTGATCTCGATGCTGTCCACCTCCAGCACGTCCTCGTCGTTCGGCCACAGGGCGTGCGTCAGATAGAACTGGATCATCGTCGGCCGGTCCGCCACCAGGTCGTAGGCGCTCAGGCCCTGGTTGAGGACGATGGCGTCCGCATGCAGCTCCACCACGCGCACCGAATCGGCGCTGGTGGCGCTGTAGGTGGGGCCGCCCGGACAGGCGTTACGCACATGCGCCGGGCCGGATTCGTCGCCGGGCTGCAAAATCACCTGCACATGGCGCGGATCGTAATAGATCGGGCTGCGGTAAGGGCCATCGCCCACGGCCACCATCACGCCGGGGTCGAAGTTCGAACCGGTGATGTCCACCAACACGCCCACGTTGCCGCCCTCCGGGTTGACCGTCAGGATGCGCGGCTCAGCGCAGAACGCGGGTCGGCCCACGCCGGTGAGGGTGGCGCGGCGCCGGCCCACGCTGACGGAGACATCGCCGTTGACGTTGTCGCGATTCAGGCGCACCTCGATCTCGGTCTCGCTGATGCTCTCGATCTCCACGACCGCGCCGCCGATGACCACCGTCACATCGGCCGGATTGGAACCAAAACCACCGCCGCTGATGGTGACATGCTCCGTGGCATGGCCGTGATCCGGCGAAATGCTGGCGATGGTAGGAATGACATCGGCCAGGGGCGGCAGGAACGCGCCGCGCACGCTGACCCCGTTGGCCGGCGCGTGGCCGAACCAGACCCGGTCCGCGCGGTCGGCCGCCACGTCGCTGATGGTGCTGCTGCGCAGGCCAGAGTTGGTCCACCAATAGCCTTGCCAGCCGTGGGCAGTGCGCACCGCGGCGCCGGCCCACAAACGGCCCAATTCATCCACCGCCAGGGGCAGGCTGTAGGCCGCAATGGGCGGGGTTTCGTTGGCAAATCCGTTGCCGTCGTAGAGGCTGAGGCCGTTCGCGGTGCTGATGGCAATATCGCCATCGCCCAACTGCGCCAGGTCGCGAATCTGATTGGAGGGTAGGCCGGAGGCCGTGGTGAACACGGTCCAGGTATTGTCCTGCA
>CAZCRC010000228.1:0-3972 GCA_964500995.1 uncultured Actinomycetes bacterium | reverse complement strand
ACCTGCACGATCAGGAGCAACCCCACGATGAGGATCTGCAGCAGCGACAGGGCCGCCGCCAGAGGCAAGTTGAAAAGGAACAACGCCTGCCGCTGGATCTCCACTTCGATCGTGGCCATGCCCGGTCCGCCCAGGAGCAGGATGATCCCGAAGGACGTGAAGGTGAACAGAAACACGATCGCCGCCGCGGACCACAACACTGGCCGCAACTGGGGCACCGTCACCGACCAGAACACCCGCAAGGGCGCAGCACCGAGGGAGGCCGCGGCTTCACCTGGTTGTCGATCCAACTGGGCCCAGTAAGCCCCTACCATCCGCAACACCACCGCGAGGTTGAAGTAGACGTGCGCCACAAGGATTGCCACGAGCCCGCGGTCCGGCACCAGTTCGGTGACCGCGGCTGCCACCACCACCGTGGGCATCACGAATGCCACCACCGACAGCGCCTCGATCAGCCCCCGACCCCGAAACCGGAATCGGGCCAGAACGGCAGCCCCGGGCAGTCCCACGGCCATCGTCAGCACTGTGGACAGCGCGGCCTGCGCGAAGGTGAACAGGGCGACCGATCCCATCGGTGCGGTGAACAGGTCGCTGATACCGGCACCGGACGCGCCGGTGAACGCAGTGACCAGGAGCGTGCCCAATGGGTAGACGAAGAACACGCCGAAGAACCCGATCACCAGGATCCACAGCGCCGGCCGCAGGGTCATGGTGCCTCAGCGAACCACGGCGTCGATCCACGCGGCCACCCAAGCGTCCCGGTTGGCGGCGACCTCGGCCGGGGGCAGGGCAAGGGGCTCGTCTGCCAGGGCAGCGTTCTCCTCGAACACCTTCGGCAGATCCGCGTCCGGAAGTACCGGGAAGACGAAGTTGTTCAGCGGCAGGTCTTCTTGATACGTCGTGGTCAACATGAAGTCGATCAGTTCCTGTCCCCCGGCGGGGTTGGGGGCGTTGGCCAACAGGCCGGCGAACTCGATCTGCCGATAGCAGGTGTCCAGGAGCACGCCTGTGGGAGCTTCGGTGGGGGCCTCGTCGGCGAACACCACCTCTGCCGGTGGCGACGATGCGTAGGACACCACGAGCGGGCGGTCGCCGCCCCCAGAGCCACCGCTGAACCGCTTGTAGTAGGCGGCATCCCAGCTGTTCTCGACCTGAACTCCGTTCTGGCGCAACCGGGTCCAGTAGTCGGTGAAGCCCTCCGGCCCGAACTCCGCCACCGTCGCCAAGAGGAAGGCCAGGCCCGGTGTGGATGTCGCGGGATTCTCCACCACCAGCAGATCGCGGTAAGCGGGGTCAGCCAGGTCCCCGAGTGACTTCGGCACCTGGACGTTGTTCGAGTCGAAATACTCGCGGTCATAGTTGACGCATACGTCGCCCACGTCGATCGGCGTGACGTGGTTCTCGGGATCCAACCGGAACTGCGCGGGCACCGTGTCCAGACCCGCAGCGGGGTACGGGACGAACAGTTCCTCACCCAACGCGCGGGACAGCAGGTTGTTGTCGACACCGAACAGCACGTCCCCTTCGGGTGCGCTCTTGGTCAGGATCGCGCGGTTGACCACCTCGGCCGCGTCACCTGCCCGGATGACGTCGACGGTCTGTCCGGTGCGTTGCGTGAACTCCGTGAGCGTGGCCTTCGATATCGCATAAGAGTCGTACGTCACCAGGGTGACCGTCCCGCCTGGGGACGCCGGACCGTCCGACTCAACCGGGGGTGTCGAGGTGCACGCAGCGAGAAGGACGACTGCAGTGAGGGCAGGAACGATCTTGGACACGTTTCCTCCGCTGGCATTACCCAGATCAGGTTGACGGGTCGGCTCTGCCGCTGGTCAGACCAGCCTGATGCGCCTTCTCAGTCCGATGGGCCCGGACTCCCCGAGTGCGTTCCCACCTTAACCCATCAGAGCGGGGCGGGGGCCACCGCAGGCACTCGCTCGATGTCGGCACCCAGCAGCTGCAGATCTGGGATGAACGAGTCATAGCCCCGGTCGATGTGGTGCACCTCGCTGACGAGCGTCTCGCCGTTGGCCACCAGGCCGGCCAGCACGAGGCTGGCCCCGGCGCGGATATCTGTCGCCACGACGGGAGCACCGGACAGTCGCTCCCGACCCCGAACCAATGCGTGGTGCCCTTCGATGCGCACATCGGCACCGAGGCGGATCAGTTCGTTGACGAACTTGAAGCGGCTCTCGAAGAGATTCTCGGTCACCATTGCCACGCCCTCGGACACCGCATTGAGCGCAATGAACTGGGGCTGCAGGTCGGTCGCGAAACCGGGGTAAGGCAGCGTGACGATGTCCACTGCGCGGGGCCGCTCGCTCATTTGCACGCGGAACCCGTCGGACTGGGCACTCACGGTGGCTCCGGAGGTCGTCAGCTTGTCCAACGCGATCTCCAGGTGTTGGCTGATCGCCCCCTTGACCGTGACGTCGCCACCAGTAATGGCGGCCGCAACCGCCCAGGTTCCCGCCACGATCCGGTCGGCCACCGTCTCGTGGGTGATGGGTTGAAGTTTGTCCACACCGGTCACGACCAGGGTCGATGACCCGACGCCCTCGATGTGGGCACCCATCTGAATGAGCATGCGACAGATGTCCACGATCTCGGGTTCGCGAGCGGCGTTGTCAATGACGGTCGTCCCATCCGCGGTGACCGACGCCATGAGCAGGGTCTCGGTCGCACCCACGCTGGGGAAGTCCAGCCAGATGGAGGCGCCCTTCAGCCGCTCGGGCGCCGAAGCAAGCACATAGCCGTGTTCGCTGGTGACCTTGGCCCCCATGCGTTCCAGCCCCGCCAGATGCATATCCAAGCCCCGGGAACCGATCGCATCGCCGCCCGGCAGCGCGATGTCCGCAACTCCGAGCCGGGCGATCAGGGGACCCAGTACCGAGATCGATGCCCGCATCTGACGCACCAGGTCATAGTCGGCCCGCTGTTCCAGTTCCTCGGGTACGTCGACGGTCAACGTCCGCTGCGCGGTGTCGAAGGTCACCACTGCTCCGAGTCGCTCGATCAAGCGACCCATGATCTGGACATCGACGATGTCAGGCACGTTGGTGATGGTGGTGCGGCCTTCAGCGAGCAACGCGACCGCCATCAACTTCAGCACGGAATTCTTGGCGCCACGCACCAGCACTTCGCCATTCAGCTGGCGGCCACCCTGAATCCGGAACGCATCCACGCTTGGCATCGTAGGCGTTGGGTCACCCATCCGGGCGTTACTGGTGGACACTGTCGTGGCGTGCCCCACTCACGTGTGGCAAAACGCCCGAATCGGTGAGTTCGACCACGGTTCGGCCGTGATGTGCTCGCAGGTCATGCCGCCTACGATGAGCCATGGTCAATCTCACCAAGATCTACACCAGGACCGGCGATCACGGGACCACCTCCCTGGGTGACTTCAGCCGCACGTCCAAGAACGACCCCCGCCTCGAGGCGTACGCCGACGTGGATGAGCTCAATTCCGCCGTCGGCGTCGCGATCGCGATGGGCGCCCTGGCCGACGACATCACAGGCGTGCTGCGGCGGATCCAGAATGAGTTGTTCGATGTGGGCGCGGACCTGTGCACCCCCATCACCGACGGCGAATCCCGCCTGCGGATCGACGAGGACTACGTCACCCGGCTGGAAGAGGACTGCGATTCATTCAACGCCAACCTTGAGCCCCTTCGATCGTTCATCCTGCCCGGCGGAACACCCGGAGCAGCGCTGATACACGTTGCCCGCACGGTGGCGCGGCGGGCTGAGCGGGCCACCTGGCGGGCACTCGGGGAGTACGCGGAGACGATGAACCCCCTCACCGCGACCTACCTCAACCGCCTGTCCGACCTACTCTTCATCCTCGGGCGGGTGGCCAACGGTGGAAGGGATGTCCTGTGGCAACCGGGGGGAACCACCGACTGATGCGCGGTCACCCGCGCTCAGTGGGACAGACCGCCGCCTTGCGAGCGCAGTGCGACGTCGATGCGGGTT
>CAZCRC010000227.1:0-3983 GCA_964500995.1 uncultured Actinomycetes bacterium | reverse complement strand
CCACGGTGTACAGCGTCACCCCGGCCGGGCCGATGATCGCGCGGCCGGGTTCGACGCACAGCCGCGGCAGCGGGATTCCCTCGGCCTCGCACTCCTTGCGCACGATCTCGACGATTGCGTCGGCCATGACTGCCACATCCAACGGATCGTCGGCCGTGGTGTAGGCGATCCCCATTCCGCCACCGAGGTTCAACTCGGCGATCTCGATGCCGTCGGCCGCGAGTTCACCGGCGAACCCGACCAGGCGCCGCGCCGCCACCTCGAAGCCAGCGGGGTCGAAGATCTGCGAGCCGATATGCGAGTGCAGCCCCACGAGTTCGAGGCTCGGCAGGGCGACCACGCGTGCGACAGCCTCCCGAGCCATGCCGTCGGCCAGGCCCAGCCCGAACTTCTGATCCTCATGAGCCGTGGCGATGAACTCGTGAGTGTGGGCCTCGACGCCCACGGTCACCCGGACCAGGCACTGCGCCACCACACCTGCCTGATCGGCCAATGCCGCGACGCGAGCGATCTCCTGGAAGGAATCGATAACGAAACGCCCCACACCCACCTCGAGGGCACGGGCGATCTCGGCTTCGCTCTTGTTGTTGCCGTGGAAGAGGATGTCGGGGCCGGCAACCCCAGCGCGCACCGCGATCTCGAGTTCACCGCCGGTGCACACGTCGATCCGTACGCCTTCGGCGGCGAGCCAGCGGGCCACGGCGGTGGCCAGGAACGCCTTGCCCGCGTAGTACACCGACGTTTGGGCTGCCGTCGACTGATATGCGGTGACGTACTCACGGGCAGCGTCACGGACGTGGGTCTCGTCGAGCAGCACCACCGGCGTTCCGGCCTCACGAGCGACCTCGGTGACCGCCATGCCGCCGATCTCAATGACACCGTCCTGCCCCCGGGACGCGTTGCGCGGCCACACCGCAGCGTCGAGCGTGGCCAAGTCCGCGGGATCTGTCGGGCGCAGCGGGACACCGTGGGCGTCGATGACGTCGGAGTGCCGTGGACCGGCGGGATGAGCGGGCATGACTACATCCGTTCCGGTGCCGTGACACCGAGCAGGTCAAGGCCGTTGGCGAGTACTTGGCGGGTCGCCGCACCGAGCCACAGCCGCGCGATTCCGACGGGTTCGATCTCGTCGTCGCCGCGCGGCAGCACCCGACACGAGTCGTAGAACTTGTGGTAGGCGGTCGCCAGGCTCTCCAGGTAACGGGCCACGCGGTGGGGCTCACGCAGTTCAGCAGCCGAAGCGACCACGCGCGGATACTCCGCCAACGACCCCAGCAGCACCGACTCCTGCTCGTGATTGAGCAACTCCGGTGAGAACTGCGTGGCTCGCCAGTCAATCCCCAAGTCTGCGGCGTTGCGTAGGACCGACGAGATCCGAGCGTGTGCGTACTGCACGTAATAGACGGGGTTGTCGTTGGACCGCTTGATCAACAGATCCAGGTCCAACAGCAGCGGCGAGTCGACGGGATACCGGATCAGCGAGTACCGCGCGGCATCGACCCCGACCTCGTCGACGAGATCCTCCAAGGTCACGATGTTGCCCGCCCGCTTGGACAACTTGACCTCTTCGCCCCCCTTCATCATCTTGACCATCTGCCCGATGGGCACCTCGATGTTGACGTCGGGATCATCGCCGGCGCACGCAGCGACGGCCTTCAACCGGCCGACGTACCCGTGGTGGTCGGCGCCCAACAGGTACAGGCAGATGTCGAAGCCACGCTCCCGCTTGTCGATGTAGTAGGCGGTGTCACTGGTGAAGTACGTGAACTCGCCATCCGCTTTGACCAGCACGCGGTCCTTGTCGTCGCCGAACGTCGTGGTGCGCAACCAGACGGCACCGTCAGCCTCATAGACGTGACCCTGTTCCCGCAGTTTCGACAGGCCCCGCTCCACCGCACCTGACTCGTGCAGGGCCCGCTCGGACGCCCAGACATCGAAGTGTGTGCGGAACAGGTCCAGGACGTCCTTCTGCTGCTGCAACTGGATCGCGTAGCCCGCCTCGCGGAACGCCGCGATCCGGTCAGTTCCGGTGAGTTCCCGGTAGTCGGGGTGGTCACGCACGATGGAAGCGGCCAGATCCGTGATGTAGCCCCCGTGGTATCCCCCCTCCGGCGGAGCCTGGCCCGCGGCGGCGTTGGCAATCGATTCGCCGAACTTGTCCATCTGGACACCGCGGTCGTTGACGTAGAACTCACGGGCCACCACGGCGCCGGCGGCGGTGAACACCCGGGCGATCGCGTCACCCACCGCTGCCCAGCGGGTGTGCCCCAGATGCAGCGGCCCCGTGGGGTTGGCCGAGATGAACTCGACATTGATCTTCTTGCCGATCAAGGCATCGCCGACCCCGAACTCCGGACCCGCTTCGACGATGGTTCGGGCGAGTTCCGCCTGCGCCGCCGCCTCGACGGTGATGTTGATGAACCCGGGTCCAGCAACATCGACGGATGCGATACCCGCCATATTCCGCAACTGTTCCGCGATCGCGGCCGCAAGTTCCCGCGTTGGGATCCCCACCTGCTTGGTCAGGGTCAGGGCGACGTTGGTGGCGTAGTCGCCGTGCTCGCGCTGCCGAGGGCGCTCGACACGCACCGTCGGGGCCTCGGTCAGGTCAAAGCCCTGTGCCGCCGCAGCGGCTGACACGGCGGCAGCAACGGCCTGGGAAACAGCGTCGGGAGTCACACGAGCAAGGGTAGTGGGGTCGCGACTCATCGCCGAACCTCACCACCGCCCGCCACCTACACTGATCTCATGAGCCAGATGCATGTCGAACCCGAGAATCCATCCTGGACCACGACCAAGGTCGTGGCGGTGGTCGTCGCGATCCTAACCGCGGGCTACATGCTGCCCTGGGCGATCGCCGCGGTCCGAGATGTTCCCCACTGGAGCGTGTTCTGGATCAACCTGCTCCTCGGTTGGACCGTCATCGGTTGGATCGTGGCCCTGGTCATGTCACTGCGGGCGCAGCGCCAGGTGATCGTCGGCTGACGCTGGGTCCCGGTAGCTCGCCACGGTGGCGTCGATGATGGTGGACCACGACGTCGGAGCCAGTCCGAAGTGCTCCTGGCTGGCGGAACTGTCCAAGACGAACGGCGCCTCGAACTGGTACGTGGTCTCGCGAAGTTCCCGAATCATCGGACTGAACACTCCCATGGCCCGCAGCAGCCAGCGCGGGTAGGCACTGACCTTCGGCGTTGGCACGCCGGCGGCAGCCGCGAAGTCGGCCACCACTTGCTGCTGGGTCCGCGCTGCGTTGGTGGGCACATGCCAGGCACGCCCCCATGCTGCGGGGTCGGACCCACACGCCACCGCGAGTGTGGCGACATCGTCGGGATAGGTCCACGAGTGCGGTTGGTCGACCGCCCCGATCACCGTGACCGACTTCCCTGCCAGGACCCGCGGGACCACCCGATCGCCCATGTGGCTTTCGGCGCCAGGGCCGATGTAGTCGCTCGCACGCACCTCGACGGTCTTGGCTTGACCGGCTTCATACGCCGAGCGTGCTTGCTCAAACATCTCAGCCCGTACCCGACCCTTCACCCCCGGCGCCGCCAGCGGCAGGTCGGCCGTCATGGAGCCAGTGACCGGGCCGTAGCCGTACAGGTTCGACACGGTGACGAGCACGGCGTCTTCTGCAGTGGCCGTGGTGAGCAGAGCGGTGGCCATGGGGGGCCAGTCACTCACCCACCGGTGGTACGCCGGATTAAGCGCGTTGTAGATCACAGCTGCACCGCGGGAAACCTGTTGGACTGCATCGACGTCCGACGCGTCCGCTGCGACGCGGGTGACCCCTTCCAGAGTGGGACCCTGACCGGACCGCGAGACCAGAACCACCTCCGACGCCGACCCGGCCAGTTGCGCTGCGATCGCTCGGCCCACCGGGCCGGCTCCGAATACCACCTGCGTCATGATGCGCCTCCACAATCGGGACTGGTGACCGCATTTGTGATCACCGCTCTCGCTTGAGCCTCCCATCGCACTCGACG
>CAZCRC010000226.1:0-4018 GCA_964500995.1 uncultured Actinomycetes bacterium | reverse complement strand
GCCTTACCCGTGTAGTTTCACACTGGATAGGCGAATGTTGAACGAGTGTCCGGGGGCGCCCTGGTGAAGCCTAACGCTATTCGTTTGTGTCCCAAGGTGCGGCTACGGTGGCATGAATGAAAAATCATGCGTCAAAAGACGGCGTTGACGGTAGGCTTTTCGGCACACAAGGATGTCAAGGTGAGGCGCTAGCGGGTGAAATGTCAGGAGAATGTCAAGGGTAGGGGTTGTGTGTGGACAGGGAGACAAGGACGTGTGATGCTCTGAGTGTGCGGCGGCTGCGTCGCACGGCTCTCTGAAAGCACCGGCTACAGTCTCTCCCCCTCGGGAGCGCGACGTCTGCACTTGCCCACGGGTGAGTGAGACGAGGCGCAAAAAAAAGTCTCGCAAGAGGCTTGACGGGATGAGAGAGACAGGCTAAGCTGAGAGGGTAAGGCAAGCGAGCGTAAGCAGCGCGGCCGGTGTTCTCTGAAATCGCAGTCTCCCATGGTTGTCACCCGGTAGCGGGTCTGATAGGTAGTCTTTGCGGTAGCTATGCCTTGCCTACGGGTAAGCGGTAGCGAAAGAAAGATGAGAAAAAAGATGCGCGACGGGTTGACAACACGAGAGACGGTGATAAGATGAGAGCAAGAGAGGCAAGCGGAAACGCAAACCCTCTCAAGTCAACGAAAGTTGACATGCTCATTGACATCGATAGTAGTAATCGCGTCACTGGCATTGACCAGTAACGCGCGGATAGCCGGCAAGCTATACCGATAACGTGAACCAGTGCGTATCACCTATGCTGTAGCATAGGACACGCTTGCAGTAACGCGGTAAGAGCGGCTTAAGCTAAGCCGATATCGTAGCCAACGCATATGCCAGCGGCGCGATTACTACTTTCGAGTAGTGTTCATTGACATTCGGAGAAAGGCGCCATGTAGGCCGTAGGGCGGCATGGACATACGCTAATCTCCCCTTCGCGCTGAAAAGTGCGGACCGGCAAAGACACACGTAACGGCGTAAGCCGTAGCGCGTGACACGGATACACAAGCGACGGTCAGTCTCTTTAGGTAGGCTTGCGGGCCTATGTTGAGGCAGTCAATAGCAGGTATCGCGTCAAGTCCTGTATAGTGTCCCTCGGGTCATTGCAGGATGAGTCATCAAGCGGACGGGGTATCGTTGTGTCGCGTGGATAGCCGGCGCAAGTCCCGATAGACAGTAGGGATGAGCGACGCGGAATATGAGAGGGTCAGTGCGCGAGAGGATGCTACAGAGGGTATTTCGTAGCATACGCACCATTTATGTTTCGCCCAGTAAAGCGAGCGCGCGTGTAGTAGCCACCAGGAAGGAAAGCCCTGGCGCAAACCACGTAGCGACGCCGAACACCGAAGCGTAAGCGCGAAGCCTGTTGTATGCGCTCCTACGGGACGTGACAGGCAGAAAGAGTCAACGCGATTCATACGTGATTCGGTAGACTGCGCAGTGCGTTTTGCAAAGTCAGTGCTATAGCTACGGCTATCAGACTGGCGCAACGGATAGAGGCTGTAAGGCATTGGGTACGCACGACGATCCTGCAAGAGTATCCTACGTGGAACTTGCTAAGCTGGCCCGTTGCCAGCTACCGTATACGACCGTTAACACGGCGTGAGAAAGTACGGAATACGACACCGTAAGGTGTACTGTCCAGCATACCGCTAAACCTCGAATGGCATAGTACAAGCACCGGTAATGCGCATTGTTCGCAATGTGCTAAGTCCGTGATAGCGCGTGGTGAAAGATACACGGCATCATGTCGCCAGGGCAAGGTATAGGGATGCGAGCCGATTGGCAAGTCGGCTGTAGCGAACACGCGAGGAAAGATAACCCCGTGTCGGCTACCGTGGGCGCGCGCAAGGTAAGCGTAAGCGCCCTACTTGTCTCACCCTCACCCGTAAGGGTATGCGCAAGGTGCGCAGCGGGTAGAGCGCGGCTTGCGAGCCGCATTCTGTGAGTGTAGACAATACCTTATGGTCCCTTGTCTACCTCCTTAAAGACACTTCAGTCAATACGCAACGTTGCTTGTGCGGTTGGCTGGAGTGTCATTGCGGAGGTAGAATGACTACTGCGACAAAGTGTTGTATCGGCTTCTTTGCCGCTGGCTTTATCGTCCGCTTGGCAACGCCCGATGAGGCGCACAGCGCACTGTGCGCCGTCTGGTTGTACTTCCTGGCGGCCTTCGCTGCTATCGGGCTGGCCGAAATGGCCAGCGAAGGAGCGGTATGAACGCAAAGACACGTAGGGCGGCGCGTCGCGCCCATTTGCAGCCGCGCCCGGCTGACAAAGCCGTGGCGCGCATCTTCAAAGAGGCTGCTTCGGGCCGTCCGCATGACGGCGCACGCGGGGCCGTCAAGACGTGGGCCGTGGGCGACCGTCGCCAGTCGGTGTCACACGTTGACGACGGCGTGCCTGAGTACGCCATGCATGGGCGCTCGCGATAGCGCCCGGTCCGTTGTGGATTGATTCAATGACAGAGCTACGGCTTTGTCATGCAGTCAACCCACAAAGGAGATACCATGTTTGACGTCACCGCGATCATCCGTACCATCCTGCCCGCCTATCCGACCACCGTGGCGCCGGGCGGGAAGTCCATCCCTGCGACCGTCCGTTTCTCGCCCGGTGACAGCACCGGCAATGAGACGGCGACGATCGTCCCCGGCGTGGACAGGGCCGCGCAGGTGTACCTCTGCAAGTCCGTCAAGGGTGACACCGTGACCTGCGAGATCCTGGGCGCCCGGCAGGCGTCCGGCTTCGCGCGGAAGCACGGCATCCCCCTGCCGTCCATCATGGTTGACAACGCGCTCGCGTCCATGTCTATCAGCGGGGGGAAAGATCCCCGCTGGTGTGTGGGCAAGGGCAACGCGCGTATCACCGCGCACAAGTCGGAGATGTCCGCCGGGCTGGCCGGTCTCGTGGACTTCATGCGGCGCGCTGTCTGACCTTCGACCCTGCCATTGCGGCAGGAATAGGGCGCATTGACTACACTGAATGTGTGGCCAGTGCGCCCTATTCCTTTCACAAAGGAGCTTCCATGCCCAACGCCATTCGCCGACGCGGTGATACTGTCACCATGGTCGGCAAGTCCACGCCTACCGTGGCGCCGCCCCGTGCGCGCCGTGCTCTCGGCTCGCGTATCACCGGGCCGTGTCACGTCGAGCTGTTCGCGTCTGACCGTGTGACGGGTGAGACTCGGCGCGTGTGGTCTGGCGACTTCACGCACACCGACGCCGCGACCAGCAGCGATACCTACATCCTCGTCGGGCGACAGACGCGCGATGGGTCCATGAACCGCGTCAAGGTTGCTCCTGTCGGCCCGTCCGGCAAGCCCATCCCTGTCGGTCACTCCGGTTGGATTGACTGCCCGTCGCTTGTCGTCGGTGTCCGCCCGTGCGACCTGCCGTCCGATGTCACGGCCAAGCTCAATGCGTGGCTTGCGAAGCGGAAGCACGCCGCTTGCCGTCTTCTCGACGTGGCTTCTCTTGACCACGATACCCTCAGCGTCAAGGCCGACACGGGCAAGGTGACAGCTGGTGAGGCTGCCGCCGTGTCTCGCTCCGACCACCTTGCGGGCATGGTCGCCGCCATGGGCGAGCGCCGCGCCCCGTAACCCTCTTGACATTGAGAGGTCGGACATCCGATCCTCTCACCAGAAACTAACCCGGTTAGTCACCATGGGGCGGCCGATGTCGCACACTGACGCGCACACTCACACATACCGTGGTCACAACGTTGTTGTTGTCAATAGGTACACGCTCTATCGCGTGAACCTCGCCAATGTTCGACGCGCTGACGGCCTTCCGTGGTTTACTGTCACGGCTGATCCGACTTTCGACTTGCCTGCGTACGACGTGTACGAAGTGGCAGCCGAAGTCAGACATGACGGCAAGCTGGTTCCGCCAACGTTTTAGGCGCACCATGGGGCGGCTCATGGTGCATTGACACAGGCGCACAAGTAACCTCACGGTCCTCCTGCACACTGGTTGCAGCCGTTACTTGTGCG
>CAZCRC010000225.1:0-4026 GCA_964500995.1 uncultured Actinomycetes bacterium | reverse complement strand
GAGTCCACCGGGGCACCCGGTGGGGGTGCCATGGCAGCCCGTGTCGTGGGCGGTGCCATCGGCAGATCGATACTCGGAGTGGCGGTTGAGACAGGCGGCGGTGCTGGAGCAGCGGTGGCAGGGGCAGTCGTCTCCGCGGACTCGCCGATCGTGGCCAGCATTCCCCCGACCTCGACGATGTCGTCCTCATGGGCCGCGATCGCGATCAGGAAACCCCCGGCGGGTGAGGGGATCTCGGTATCGACCTTGTCGGTGGAGACTTCCAGCAGCGGTTCGTCGGCCTCGACCCGATCACCCACCTGCTTCAGCCATCGCGTCACGGTGCCCTCGGTCACGCTCTCACCCAACTGGGGCATCACCACCGGTGTCGACACTGGCGCCACTTCCTCTCCGGTCCTTGGCTCATCTTTGCGTGCGGGTCACCCCGCTGTCAGCACCTGGGCTGATCAGGCATGTGCATGCAGAGGTTTCCCGGCGAGCGCCAGGTGAGCCTCGCCCATGGCTTCGTTCTGCGTGGGGTGTGCGTGGATCAGGGACGCGACATCGCTGGGCAGGGCCTCCCAGTTGTAGATCAGTTGAGCCTCGCCGATCTGCTCGCCGATCCGGGACCCGACCATGTGGATGCCCACGACGGGGCCATCCTTGCGCTGCACCAACTTGATGAACCCAGTGGTTCCCAGGATCTGGCTCTTGCCATTGCCGCCCAGGTTGTACTCGTAGGTCACCACCTGGTCGGGGCCGTACTTAGTGTCGGCCTGGGTCTGGGTGAGCCCCACCGAGGCGACCTCCGGTTCGCAGTAGGTCACGCGGGGGATACCGAGTTCGTCAATGGGTTGGGGAGCAAGTCCGGCGATGTGTTCGGCCACGTAGATGCCCTGGGCGAAGCCCCGATGCGCCAGTTGGAGTCCCGGCACGATGTCTCCGACGGCGTAGACGTTGGGGACATTGGTCTGGAGGTGGTCGTCGGTCAGGACCCAGCCTCGGTCCATGGCCACGCCTTGGGCCTCGAACCCCATGTCGGTGGTGTTCGGACCGCGGCCGACCGCCACCAGGAGCAGATCGGCGGTGAGCACGGTCCCGTCCTCGAGGGTCACGCTCACCTGATCGCCGTCCTGGGTCGCAGACGCAAATCGCACCCCGGTACGGAACCCGATCTTGCGCTTGCGGAACGCGCGCTCCAGTGCCTTGGAGCAGGCTTCGTCCTCCGCCGGGACGAGGCGGGGCAGCGCCTCGATGATCGTCACCTCGCTGCCGAAGGACTTCCAGACGCTCGCGAACTCCACACCGATCACGCCGCCGCCGAGCACGATCACGGAGTTCGGGATCCAGTCGAGTTGCAACGCCTGATCGCTGGTCATCACTCGCCCGCCGATGTCGAGATCGGGCAGGCTGCGCGCCACCGACCCGGTGGCGAGGACAACGTGGCGTCCCACGAGGGTGTCCCCCCCAACCGTGACGGCGTTGGGGGCCGTGAGCCGACCGGTTCCCTGGACGTACGTGATGGCCCGTGACTTCACGAGTCCCTGCAGCCCCTTGTACAGCCGCCCGACAACGGAGTCGCGGTACTTGTTGACACTTGGCATGTCGATGCCGTTCAGCGTGGTGCTGACGCCGAACGCGGACGATTCCCGTGCGGTGTCGGCCACCTCGGCGGCGTGCAGCAGCGCCTTGGTGGGAATGCAGCCGCGGTGCAGACAGGTGCCCCCCAACTTGTCCTGCTCGATCAGGGCCACGGACAGGCCCAGTTGGCTGGCACGCAGGGCGCACGCATATCCACCGCTGCCGCCTCCCAGGATCACAAGGTCGAACTGCTGCTCAGCCACCACAACCTCCATCGTCGACAGAATCCTCGCAGGCACGGGCCCTCCCCATGGCGGCCGGTGTCATGCGTTGTCACGCAGGTACTGCACCAACGTTCGCACACCGAAACCGGTGCCGCCCTTGGGCGTGTAGTCATGGACCGCACCCTCATTGAACGCGGGGCCGGCGATGTCCAGGTGGGTCCACGGCAGGTCCTCGGGGACGAACTCCTGCAGGAACAGAGCCGCGGTGAGCATTCCGCCGTTGCGATCGCCGATGTTGGCCATGTCCGCGATCGCGGAGTCCAGCGACGCACGCAGCTCCCGCGGCAACGGCATTGGCCACATGGATTCGCCACAGGCGTCCGCGGCCGCCACCACAGCCGCGCGTTGCTCATCGTCGTTCCCCATCGCTCCCGCGACGCGGCTGCCGAGGGCCACGAGTTGGGCTCCGGTCAACGTGGCGACGTCGATCAGCGCATCCGGGTTGGCCTTCGCCGCCTCAACGATGGCGTCCGCCAGGACCAGTCGGCCCTCGGCGTCGGTGTTCAGGACCTCGATCGTGGTTCCGCCCCTGATGGTGATCACATCACCAGGGCGTTGGGCGGTGCCGCTGGGCATGTTCTCGGCGAGCGCCAACCATCCAGTGACTGCGACCGGAAGCTTCAGTCGGGCGACGCTGAGAACCGTGGCCAATACGGCGGCTGCTCCGCCCATGTCGGACTTCATCCACTCCATCGCCTTGGCGGGCTTCAGTGACAGGCCGCCGGAGTCGAAGGTGATCCCCTTGCCGACGAGCGCGACGTGACGGGACGGCTTGGCGGGTGTATAGGACAGTCGCACCAATCGCGGCCCCCGCGCTGACCCTTGGCCCACCGCCGTGAGGCCACCGAAACCACCGCGGCGCAGCGCCTTGTCGTCCCAGACTTTGACGGTGATTGGCAGTTCGGCTGCGCTCTCGGTCGCCACCGCTGCGAAGTCAGCCGGGCCGAGGTCGTTCGGAGCTGTGTTCACCAGATCGCGGGCGAGCTGTACGCCGTCACTGACGATGTTCGCGGCGGTTGCTGCCGCCCGCTGTTCCCGGCCCACCGGAGACGACACCAGGATGGTGAGTCGCTTGATCTGACCCGTGGACTTGTAACGATCAAAGCGATAGGCGCCGAGCCTGGCGCCCTCGACGGCTGCCCGCACCATGGCGGGGGTGTCGTCCGGCACGATGACGGCCAGCGTCGGTGAGCCGCTGAGTGCCAGCACGGCAGCACCGACTGCTCGCCGGATCGACTCCGGGGTCACCGGGGAGTGCGCGGTCGCGACCTGGATCGTGCCCGATCGTTCGATGACCGATCCGGGCAAGGTGGTCGTGTCGGCGTCACCCATCGCCTGCAGGGCCGCGCCGATCGCACGTCGGTGGCTCGTCGAGAGAACGTCGGTCGGGGCCAGCACGCGGTGGTCCGCCGTGGCCACCACCACGAGGACATCGGCGGAGACCGAATGGGCGTCAGAGGCGGAGATCTTCGCTACGAGCACACTTACTCCAAGGCGGCATGGCTGATGCCCGCACCATATCCGCTGTGCCGTAGCGTTCGGGTCATGTCAGTGGCTTCCGAGTCCCGTAGTACCCCCATGCATGGCTGGCACGTTGCCGCCGGCGCCAAGATGGTCGACTTCGCGGGCTGGTCCATGCCGCTGGAGTACCCGTCCGGAACAGTGACCGAGCATCGTGCGGTGCGGTCGGGATGCGGGATCTTCGACGTGTCGCACATGGGCAACCTGTACGTCGTCGGTCGAGAGGCGATCGCCGCGGTCAACTCGATCGTCACGAATGACATCTCCCGATTGTCCGATGGCGACCTGCAGTACTCGTTGCTGTGTGATGCCTCGGGCGGGGTGGTGGACGACATGATGATCACGAGGCTGTCCGCCGACCGCCTGATGATCGTTCCCAACGCTGCCAACACCACCGCCGTCGCGGACGTCCTCGCCGACTCGATCGGTGACGCACTGGTCGACCACAGTGACGCCACCGCGATCATCGCCGTTCAGGGGCCGTCGGCTCCCGCCGCGCTACAGCGCCTCGGGCTTCCGACGTCGCATCCCTACATGACCATGCACCCTGGCGAATTCGAAGGGACTGCCGTCATGGTCTCGCGCATCGGCTACACCGGTGAGGTCGGCTACGAACTCATCGTTCCCGGTGGTCCTGCCATCAGCTTGTGGGAGGCGCTCA
>CAZCRC010000224.1:0-4030 GCA_964500995.1 uncultured Actinomycetes bacterium | reverse complement strand
ACCCGGCGGCCATCAGAACCAGGCCCTTCTCGACAGCGACAACCGACTCGAGTGCGAAAGTCGAGAACGTGGTGAGGCCGCCGAGGAATCCCGTGGTGATCAACGGCGTCGCATACGGCGGCACCCGCTCCATGACGCTGACCCGACCCAGGAATGCCCCCATGAGCAGGCATCCCACCAGGTTCACGGTGAACGTCCCCCACGGCCAGGAAGGGGCATCCACCCGGAAGGGCCACGCGACCTCCGCTCCGAATCGGACAACCGCACCCAGCGCTGCCCCGAGCGCCACCAGAGCCACCACTCGCGGTAACGGCACTGTCGTCATGGCCGGAACGCTATCGCCGATGCCGCCCCGGAAAGGTACGATTGGCACTCAGTGCATCCGAGTGCCAACTCCGCCGATGCGCCCCCCAACCTCGGAGACGACATGCCCACGTATGAATACCGATGCGGCAACTGCGGCCACGAGTTAGAAGCCGTGCAGTCCTTCACCGACGCCCCCCTGAGCGTGTGCCCGTCCTGCGGACAGGAAGCACTTCGCAAGCTGTTCGGCAACGTCGGCGTCGTGTTCAAGGGATCCGGCTTCTACCGCAACGACTCCCGCAAGGACGGCACCGGCGCATCCACCCCGGTCAAGAAGGCCGGTGAGTCCTCGGCAGGTGGGGACAAGTCCGCCTCGTCCAGCGACTCCGGCGGTTCGACCGCGACTCCCGCCGGTTCCGACAAGAAGTCCGATACGACGAAGTCCAAGTCCACGTCCTCGACGTCTTCCCCGTCCGGGGGAGCTGCGGCTTCCTGACTCGGGTCCACCGCGGGCTGTGGACGACGGCAGCGCCGGGACGCGGCGGGTGCCTAACCTCGGCGGGTGGATCGGCGACACGTGGCGGCATGGGGGTGGCGCTACGGTCGCCCGGTTCGGTGGGCGGCAGCGGGGCTGTGCCTTCTCCTGGCGGTCTCGTCGTGGCTTCAGGCGCCTGCGCAACCGGCAACCCAGCAGATCACCATCGCCGCACACGATGTCGCGTCCGGATCGACCCTGACCGCGGCCGATCTCACCACGGCAAGCGCCACGCTCCCCGTCGCCACACCGCCGATCGGTCACTTGGTGGGCGAGGTCGTTCGTGGCCCCCTCGCCGCGGGCGAACCGGTCACGGCCGGCCGGATCACGCCCGGCCGACAAGTCGACCCGGAGCCGGGGTCGGTCGTGTTCCCGCTCACGTTGGCCGATGAGCGCATCGCAGCACTGCTGCAATCCGGCGACCGGGTCGATGTCCTCGTGACCCCCGATGCCTTGCACGAAGGCGACCCCCGACTGGTCGCGGCGGATGTGGAGGTCCTGACGGTGGCTGCCGACGACCCCGGAGGCTTCGGCGCCGCCTCGCCGCAGTCGGGATCCGTGGTGCTCCTGGCCTTGCCCGAGGACGAGGCCCCCGAACTGGCCGCCATCCGGCGCAGTGATCACGTGTCGGTGGCAATCCGCTGAGCCCGCCGCGGGTCATGGTGGATACAGTCGGGGCCATGGCGCGCATCGTCCTGTTCGGGGCCACCGGTTACACGGGTCGACTTGTGGCCCGTGAACTGGTCCGCAGCGGCGCTGCCCCGGTGCTCGTCGGGCGTTCCGCGGAGTCGCTCACTGCCCTGGTCGAAGAACTCAATGACGTCGCCCCTGGCGGCCGTGCCGCCACGTTCGAAGTCGCCGACATCAACCGGCCCGCGTCGCTGCGGCGGCTCCTGCACTCACCCGACGATGTGGTGGTCAGTGCCGTCGGCCCGTACGCCCGGCTGGGCTCCGTTGCGGTGGAGGCCGCGATCGACGCCGGTTGCGCCTACGTGGACTGCGCCGGTGAACCGATGTTCCTCCGGAACGTGTTCGAGCAGTACGGACCCAAGGCCCGACGCACCGGCGCGCGACTGCTCCCGGCGATGGGGTTCGACTTCCTGCCCGGCAACCTGGCCGGGGCGCTCCTCATCGACCGCTACCGCGACGCCGGACTGACCGGAATCCGCATCGGCTACTTCGTGACCGGTCCGTTCGGCCCCAGCAGCGGCAGCGTCGCCAGCGCTGCCGGCATCATGTTGGACCCCTCGTTCACTTTCTCGGCCGGCTCCCTGCAGTCCGAGCGACCCGGTGCCCGAGTGCGCGAGTTCGTCGCCGACGGGACCACGGTGTCCGGGTTGTCCCTGGGCGGCTCGGAGATCTTCGCGCTGCCGCGGTTGGATCCGGATCTGACCGACATCGGTGTCTACGTCGGCTGGGCGGGACGCTGGTCGCGGGCAGCAGCGGCAGCCAGCAGTCTCGCGGCGGGTGCTCGCCAGGTCCCCGGGGTCGGCTCAGCCATGGGTGCGGTGTTCCGCTCCGCGCTGGGGGGAGCCTCGGCGGAGGGTCCAGCCGACCACGTCCGGGCCCTGTCCCGGTCGGTCGTCGTCGCCGAGGGCGTCACCACGGCGGACGAGTCCCTGGGTCGGGTCACGATCGAGGGAGTCAACCCCTACGATCTGACGGCATCGCTGTTGACCTGGTCGGCGCGAATGCTGTCACGCCGTGCCGACAAGGGTGTCGGGGCGCTCGGACCGGTCGAGGCATTCGGACTCGACGCGCTCGTCAGCGGCTGCCTGGCACTGGGACTGGCCGAGGTCGATTGAGGTGACTGACCGCCAGGTCTTGTCCGAGCCACAGTGGCGGGCACAAGCCGAGGCGCATCGCCGACGGGTCGAGCCCTGGATCGAGCCACGGCTGCAGCGCCGCCGAGATGGCCGCCGAGACCCAGTTGACGATTTCTTGTGGGAGTACTACCGCTGGCGCCCCGGTCAACTGGCTGCGTGGCACCCGGGAATCGGAATCACGTTGGCGGGGGACACCCCCTGGGCAGGTCGCCATCCCTACGTCCGAACGCCGCACGGATGGACCGTCCAGTTCGGCGCGGATGATCCGATCCGCCCGCGGCTGGCGCGTAACCTCGCGATCCTGCGCGCGACGGCCGACCGACCTGCGCGTACCGGCTGCTTCGGCATGCACGAGTGGGCCATGGTGCATGACGTCGATGCCGACGACATCCGCCACCCTCAGGTGCCGCTGCGGCTCGACCGTGACCAGATCGCTGCTGCTGTCGCCGACGTGGGGCTGCACTGCACCCACTTCGACGCCTACCGCTTCTTCACGCCGTCAGCCGCGGTGCTGCAGCGGCCGCTGACCCGGGCCGGCCAGGTGGACGATGAGCAGCCCGGTTGTCTTCATGCCGGCATGGACCTGTACCGCTACGCCTACGAGGCGGCCCCGTTTGTCGGCAGCGACCTGGTGGCCGACTGCTTCGCTCATGCGCGGCGGGCGCGGGAACTCGACATGCGGGCCTCGCCCTACGATCTGACGGACGCGGGCCTGCGTCCCATCGCGGTCGAAACAGTGGCTGGACGCGGCGAATACGTTCGCCTGCAACGTGAGCTCGCCGCGGGTGCGGCCGAATTGCGCGGTCGGCTGATCGATCGGCTGACCCGGACTGTGCAGAGTTCTGCGACGTGGGGTCCCGAAGCGGCACAATCGGCGTGAACCCAGCGCGGTCGGCGCTGGCCGTGGTCGGGAGATCGGCATGTGTGGTTGCTTCGCTCTGGCACTGGGGGCCTTCTTCCCCCGCATCACGGTGCTGCTGCTGTGGATCTTCACTGACTGGGTGCAGCGCGCCTTCAGCGGCGAGTGGATCCTGCCGCTGGTCGGCGTCATCCTGCTCCCGTACACGACGCTGACCTACATCCTGCTGTTCCAGTTCCTGGGACAGGTGCAGGGGTTCGCCTGGTTCATCGTGGCCCTTGCGTTCATCGTGGACATCGGCTCGTGGGTCGGCAGTGCTCGTGGCGGCTACTCCTACCAGCAACAGCAGGCGTGACATCGGCTGACGCTGCCGGCGCTGGTCGGGGATGAGCGACAAGCAGGCACTGCGGCGTGCGATCCGGCGATCGCGGGAGGCGGAGTCTGTCGCAGTCACGGGTGAGCGCGCGCAACTGCTGCAGGCCATCGCCCCGGATGTGGCCGAGGTCT
>CAZCRC010000223.1:0-4032 GCA_964500995.1 uncultured Actinomycetes bacterium | reverse complement strand
GGGCGACGGGACCTCGCGCTCACTCGGCTCGCCGCGCAGGGCGGCTTCGTACAACGGCCGGTAGAGCTCCCAGCGATCCGGTGCCAGCGCCTCGGCGGCCAGTCGGCCCTCGAAGTCGGCCGGGTTCATCCGGTTGTCCGTGATCGCCGCACCGCGGGACAGCACGAACCTCATGTCGGTGTCGAACACCAAGATCGCTGCGTCGGGCAACTCGTTGAGCGCAAGCGACACGAGCCGGTTCACAATCGCCGAACCGGCGGTGAGGTCCACAAGTTGCTTCACCCTTGAAGGTAGAGCAGCCTCCCCGTGACTGGCCATGGTGTGATCCTTCCGTTGTGGCCTTCCGGTGTCCAGCGGTGGCGGGTGTCCGGAGAACGGTCGTTCACCCGCGCCCGGTCAGCGTGGCCAAGGTGCGGATTCCGTACTCCAGCACCACGTCCTGGCCGCGGGCGTACCGATGGGCGTTGCGCGCTGTGGTGGGAATCCGGGGCTCCGGTGCGACCCCGCCCATGCCTGCCCGACTGTCCACCTGCACGATCGCATCCTGATCCAGCGACTGCCCGTACGGCCAGCGGACCTCGTACCCAAGCGGCATGAGCGCGCCGGCACCCGCCATGCCGAACGAGCCGTTCGTCTCGCTGAACCCGACCACCCGACCGCGCGGCAACATCGCGACACCCAGCGCGACCCCCTCGCCCGAGCTGATCGTCGCGTTGTCGATCAACGCCACGACCGGGGCCCGATAGCGCGGCTGGCGCGGCCGGATCGGCACCTCCGCGCCCGGGCGGATGAACTTCCCGGTCGCTTCATCCGGACGCCAGATCTGGAACTGGTCGGTGCCGGGGACGCGGTAGTTCTGGTACTCGTAGAACCGGCGGTGCAGCGTGAACGACGAGAGGAACTTCGCGACCATCTCGTCGGAGCCGCCCGAGTTTCCGCGAACGTCCACGATGAGTCCTGGCGTGCCGCGCAGGTCCCGGATGGCACGGCGCCACAGCCGCAGCGTGCGGGTGTGGTTGCCGGCCATCTCGGGTGGCAAGTCGATCTCGGCGTACACGCGGATGTAGCCGTAGCCGTTGTCGAGCACCTCGTGCTGCACCATCCGCTTCGGCCAGTCCCCTTTGGCGAGCACCGATGCCAGCGACGTGCGGTCCAGCGTCTCGAGGCCGTCGCGGCGCGCCTTGAGCACGACCGTCCGGTCATGATCAGCGCCCGGGTTGCGGAACGTCACGGTGTCCCGGGCACCGACCCGGGCACGGACCAGGAACCGGGAGCGTTCCCACTGGACGCGCCACTTCGTCGGCATGCTCGGCGCCAACCTGGTGTCGACGGCGCGCATGGCCTGCCCGACCGGGACCCCGTCCCACGCCACGATCCGGGCCTTGGGGCGGATCCCGGCACGCCGGGCCGCGCCGTCGCGTTGCGTCCAGGTCACCGCGAGGGAGCCGTCGTCCAGGGGCGCCACCGTCATACCGAATCCACCACCGGCCCGCCGCCGCAGCACCTGTTCGTTATCGGGGCCGACCGATACGTGACCGTCGCGGAACTCCTGGCTGAAGGCGCGCAAGGTCAGGTAGTACTGCTGGCGGGACTCGCGTCGCCAGGCACGGCGGATGAGCGGTTGGTAGACCTCCCGCAACACGGCGAAGTCGATGCCCTTCCAGGCCGTGAACGCGTACTCGGCCTCGATCTTGTTCACCAGCGCGCGAAAGGCCCGCGGCCACGTGAGATTGCTGAAGTCCTGCCCGACCGGCGGCGTGTATGGCGCGATCTCGGGCACGACCGGGTCCACCTGGCGCGCGCCAACAGAGGGCGCGGTGACTGCACCTGCTGTCACCGCCAGGGCAGCAGCCATCACCCCGGCAGTCATCGCTGTCTTCACGACCCGCTCCTTCGGGTCACCCACTGCTTCCAGGTGTACTCCGGTGGGGAGTCGGTGACCACTCGACGCCGCGGCTCGGGACCAAGGTCATGCGTATTTGCTCATGATCTTGGTCCTCTCGCGCCCTTCCCCGCGTGCCGCCAGGTCCGAGTCCATGATCATGAGCAGATACGCACCAAAGCGCGAAGTGACGCGTGCCGCCGGGCCGGATACGGTCAGGGGGTGCAGCGGTTCTCCTGTCCCACTTGTGGCTCCCGGGTCTTCTTCGACGACCAGACGTGCCTGAACTGTCACGCCGAGTTGGCGTACGTGCCCGACTCCGACGAGATGGGGCTCGCGCTGACGACGTGTTCCCACCGCTACGACTGGCGGTGCAACTGGGTGGCGGACTCCGAGGGCTGGAAGTGCGCCTCGTGCGCCCTCGACGTCGTGGTGGACGGGCCGATGGACGAGGTCGCCACGTTCCAGGTGGCGAAACGTCGGGTGCTGCGCCAGTTGCGTCGACTCGAGCTGGACCCGGCCTCCGCGAGTCCCCCCTTGCGCTACGAGCTGCGGCACGGGACCGACGACGACCCGGTGATCATCGGGCACGCGGACGGGCTCGTAACGTTGGACACCGCCGAGGGTGACCCGGCACGCTCCGAGAAGGTCCGCCGCCGGCTGGGCGAGCCGTACCGAACCCCCCTGGGTCACGTGCGGCACGAGGCTGGCCACTGGCACTGGCAGGCGTACGTGTTGCCGGACTCGATCCGTCTGACGCAGTTCCGGGAGCTCTTCGGCGATGAGCAGCGCGACTACGCGACCTCGTTGGAGGCGCACTACAACAGCGTCGACGACGGCTCGTGGAGCATCAACTTCCTGTCTCACTACGCCTCGGCGCACCCGTGGGAGGACTACGCCGAGTCGTTCGCCCATGTGCTGCACATGTCCGACATGGTCGAGACCGGGGTGGCCGAGGGGTTCATCGACGGCGACTTCCGCAGCATCAGCGACATCTACAACCAGTGGTCGCCGTTGACCGTCAGCCTGAACGAGATGGCGCGGTCCATGGGCACCCCGGAGCCCTATCCGTTCTCGCCGTCGCCGCACGCGTTGCGCAAGATGATGTTCGTGCTGGACGTCATCAACTCCTCGCGCCACGCGCGCGGCATGGGCTGAGCCGCCGCCCGTCTAGCGACCGACGGGCTCGCGCTCGGGCTCCGGTTCCGGAAGGTCGTCGTCCTCGG
The DNA here is from genome assembly GCA_964500995.1 of uncultured Actinomycetes bacterium. Classification (GTDB taxonomy): domain Bacteria; phylum Actinomycetota; class Actinomycetes; order S36-B12; genus CAIWTL01. The sequence goes on along the minus strand of CAZCRC010000223.1, from coordinate 924 downwards.
GGATGTCGTCGATCTCGGCCTCTTCGAAGGCGACGTCGGTCTCGGTCTCGACCGCCAGAGTCGGAAGGATCTTGTCCAGCCAGCCCGGCAGCCACCAGTTCGCGTCGTGGAACTGGTACATCAACGACGGCACGATGATCAGACGCACGATGAAGGCGTCGAACAGCACTGCGGACGACAGCGCCAGACCGAACAGTTTGATCGTGGCGTCACTGCCCAGGACGAATGCCCCGAAGACGCTGAACATGATGGCTGCGGCGATCGCCACGACACGGCCCGAGGCGGCCAGTCCACGGCGCACGGACTTGCGGTTGTCGCGGGTATGGGTCCATTCCTCTTGCATGCGACTCACCAGGAACACCTGGTAGTCCATGGACAGTCCGAACAGGATCGCGAACACCATGATCGGCAGGAACGGCTGGATCGGGCCGGTCCCGGACAGGCCGACGATGTCGGCGAGCCACCCCCACTGGAACACCGCAACCGTCACCCCCATCGCGGCGGCCAGTGACAGCAGCGAGGTCACCACCCCGGTCAACGGCACCAGGATCGACCGGAACAGCAGCACCAGAGCCACGAACCCAAGTCCGATCACGACGGCCAGGAACAGTGGCAGGGCGTCCTGCAGCACGGTGGTGAAGTCCGACGTGATCGCTTGGGTGCCACCCACGAAGGCGGTGAGGCTGTCGCCGGAGGCCGCGGGGATCACGTCGTCGCGAAGCCGGTTGAGCAACTCCGTGGTGGCTTCGTCCTGCGGCCCACTGGTGGGCACCACCTGCATGGCCGTGATGTCAGTGCCGGGAGCCATCGGGAACGGGATGGCCGCGGCCACACCGGGGTCGGCCGAGATGGCGCCGGCGAGTTGCTGGACTGCCGCGTTGTCGTCGGGTTGAGCCGTCTGAACGGCGACGATGAACGGGCCAT
>CAZCRC010000222.1:0-4035 GCA_964500995.1 uncultured Actinomycetes bacterium | reverse complement strand
GCCGATCACGCCAACAGCATGGCCCGTCGGCTGGCCGAGGCCGTGGCGGTGATCGACGGGGTGACGATCACTCAGGCGGTGCAGGCGAACGCGGTGTTCGCTGTGCTCCCCCCGCAGGTGACTCAGGCGCTTCAGGAGGAGTTCCGCTTCTACACCTGGAACGAGGCCACCGGCGAGGTCCGCTGGATGTGCTCGTGGGACACGACCGAGGCCGATGTCGCGCGGTTCGCCGACGCCAGCGCCGCCGCCCTGGCCGCACACGCGTGACCGCGGACTACCGGCCGGTCCAGTAGATCGAGGCCGCTCGCACCCGCTTGTGTGTGCCGACCTCGTCGTTGAGGCCCAGTTTGCGGAAGATGCTGCCGACGTAGTTCTCGACCGCCTTGGTGCCGATCGTCAGCGACTCCGCGATGGACGCGTTGTCCAGCCCTTCGGCAATGCATGCCAAGACGTCCGACTCGCGTTGAGTCAGCGCCTGCAGCGGAGACCGGTTCGTCGGGCTCGTTCCGGCGACCACGGAGGCACCTGTCCCCCAGTCCGCGTTCACTGCGACGAGTCCCTGGGCGACCGCTTCGATGGCTCGCACCACAAAGGTGTCGTCTTGAACGGTGGCCACCGCCAGATACGCCGAAGGCCGTGGCCGCTGCGTCAACAGAACCTGTGCATCATGGCGGCGGCCCGGTGACAACACCACGATTCCGGTCTCGGGAGCGTGCTCGAGGGCGTCCAGGATCTGGCTGAGTTCCGCGGTTCCGGAAGCACCTGGCTGCAACACCGTGAGCACGACGTCCGGCTCATCCTGCTTCAACCGAACGTCCAAGTCGGTGACCACCGCAGGGGGCAGAACCAGCAGTTCAGCCCGCCGCTCGAGCAGGGCCGAGGTCGCGAGTCCGGCGAATCGTCCCTGGTCGCTGCTCAGGACCATCACGCTGGTTGTGGATCCGGTCGATAGCCGTCCGGTGCTCGCTGGGACGGAACCCACCCGACCGGTTCGATCGACGAACTGGCAGACGAAAGACACCGGTCGGCCTTCGGTATCGCGGACGAGCGCGATCGAGTGGTCCAGGCAGACGACCTGGCCGGATCCGGTGACGAACTGCTGCTCGACGGACTGTCCGTTCGTGTGGCCCGCGGCCAGTGACTCGCGGATCCTGCGAAACCGACCCACTTCGCCGGGAACGAGCACGTTCTCCAGTCGATGCCCGGTGAGCCAGCTGGGATCTCGGCCGAGCAGTTGGCACAGCGCGGGATTGACCTCCGTGAAGCCTTCGGACAAGTCCAGCACGGCCATGCCGATCGGGGCCACTGCCATCGCCAGCCGGAACCGCTCCTCGCTGGCCGCCAACGCCTTCTGGGATCGGTACTTGTCCGTGACGTCGCGCCACGTGGCGGACATGCCGTCCCCGAGTCGCATTGCCCGTACATCGAAGTGACGAACCGTTTCACGGCCAGGTGGGCCCATCGCGAATCGGTGATCATCCAAGATCAGCGGCTCACCGGTTTCGACGACACGGCGGTAGATGTCGAAGACGCCATTGCGGCTCTCGGGCACGAGGTCCAACAGACGAGTGCCCACCAGTTGCTGGTAATCCATCCCCTGCGTGCGGCAGGCTGCCTCATTCGCCTCGGTGAACAGGAAGTCGATGATCTGGCCGGTGTCGTCACGTACGGCCTGGAACACCACATGCGGGTCGATCAGAGTGTCCATGGTGGCCTTCAACCGCGCTTCACTGCGGGTCAGCAGGTCGCGAGCATGTCGCTCATCGTCGGTGGGGCGAGCGGAGCCGACGCGCACCAGGCCCCCCTCGGTCGTGACCTCGGTGACGGTCAGACGCATCCAGCGATAGGTGCCCTGAGCCGTTCGGACCCGCATCTCGCTCGTCACCACTCCGCTGGAGCGCAACTCCTCTTCGGCCATCCTCAGCTTGGCGAGGTCGTCGGGGTGCGCGAGCGTCGACCCTTGCTGCCCGATCAGATCCTGGGGTAGCCAACCCAGGGCTGGCGTCACTGCCGGGGAGACCCACTCCAGGCACAGGTCCGAGTCAGCGCGGAACATGAGTTCATCGGCGTTCTCGACGATCAGCCGGTAGTCCTGCAGCGATCGGTGCAGTTGCTCCTCGGTGCGGATGTGATCGTCGATGTCTCGGATCACGGCCACCACGGAGTCCACGGCTCCCGAGGCGTCGCGCACCGGCGACATGCGAGCCTCGCACCACAGGGTGGAACCGTCGGCGCAGCGCGCTCGGCCCCGGTAACGGAAGCCCGGCACGAAGTGGCCGCGCGCGACGCTGACGAACGCGAGCGTGTTCTCCTCCCGTTCCTCGGGGACCTCGAGGCGGAATCGGGTCCCGACGATGTCGGAGGGTTCATACCCGAACACCCGCGTCAGTGCCGGCGAGGCGGCCATGACGGTGCCGTCTGTGCGGTAGCGGATCACCACGTCGTCGGCATGGGCCAGCACCAATGCCGCAGCCGCCCATCCATCATCAAGGTCACCCCACCCAGGGGTCTGCCCCTCATTGGTCATGATGTCCTCCACCACCAGCCGCTTAGACGCGCAGTCAATCACAATCTGAGTCGCGCACAGGGGTCAGCCCCCCGCGAGAGGCGGCAGCGCCTGAACTGCATGATGCCGTCAGGTCGCATCCCAGGTCGCGTCGGCGAGAGGCTGGGGCCATGACGGACTCGTACTCGACCACCTCGCAGGCCTCCCCACGGATGTCGCTGTGGCAGCGCCACGTGGTCCCTCGGATGAATCGGTTCTCGTGCGGCAATTGCACCTGAATCAGTTTCGGGAGCGGGTGACCGCCGGATTGAGCGGCGACGTGGTCGAGATCGGGTTCGGTTCCGGATTCAACGTCCCGTACTACCCGGCAGGTGTCACACGGGTGGTCGCCATCGACCCCGACGAACTCAGTTGGAGCTTCGCCGCGCAGCGAGTGGCCGCGTCTTCGGTCCCAATCGAACAGTCGGGACTGGACGGGCAACGGCTGCCGTTCCCCGACGACACTTTCGACAGCGCGCTGTCCACTTGGACGTTGTGCTCAATTCCTGATGCAGATGCCGCGCTGAAGGAGTTGCAGCGGGTGCTCAAGCCCGAAGGCCGGTTCCACTTCGTGGAGCACGGACTGCATCCGGATCCCAAGACGCGCCGGAGCCAACGACGTATCGAGCCGATCTACCGTCGGGTCACCGGAGGTTGCCACCTGACCCGGCAGATGCGGGACCTGATTGCAGGCTCGGGATTCGAATTCGTCGAGGTGGACGAGTTCGTCGACCCTCAGGTTCCCAAGATCGCGGGGTCCACCACGCTGGGCGTCGCCACCACTACGTGAATCCGACGCCTCCCGCTGACCTCTCCCGTCGGTTCCGCCCCAGAATTGACCGGTAACCGACGCGTCAGGTCACCGGGAGCCCGCGCCGCGGGGCACGAGTGTCACTTCACCAGTTCGAACACCTTGAAGATCGGCATGTACAACGCGATGAGCATCGCACCGATCAGGCCACCCACCACGGCGATCATGATCGGCTCGATCAGCGACGTCAGCGCCTCGGTCGTGGCCTCGACCTCCTGGTCGTAGAACTCGCTGATCTTGCCCAGCATCGTGTCCAATGACCCGGTGTCCTCGCCGACGGACATCATCTGCACGACCATCGGGGGGAACACCGAATGGTCCGTCAGCGGACGTGCCAACGGCTCGCCGGAACGAACCGATTCTTTGACGTCGGCGACCGCACGTGCGACCACAACATTGCCCGAAGTCTCGCCCACGATGTCCAGCGCCTGCAGGATCGGAACTCCGGCGGAGATCATCGACCCGAGGTTGCGCGCGAATCGGCTGAGCGCGATCTTCTGGAACAGATTCCCGAACACCGGCATCTTCAGCTTCATCGGGTCCAGCACATCGCGGACCTTCGGATGATTCTTGTACTTGCGCCACAGGAACGCACCGACGATGACACCCACGATCATGAACGGCGCCAGGATCTTCAACACCGACGACAACATCACCAGCACCCGGGTCGGCAGTGGCA
>CAZCRC010000221.1:0-4036 GCA_964500995.1 uncultured Actinomycetes bacterium | reverse complement strand
CCTGGTTCGGTGTTCTCGCACTGATCCTGGTCATGCTGGCCATCGACCTGTTCGCGCACCGCAGAGCCCACGTCATCGGCGTCAAAGAGGCGCTGGCCTGGTCGGCGTTCTGGGTGTTTCTGGGAGTGTCATTCGGCGCCCTCATCTGGAGCATCTACGGAGCTGAGTACGGTGCCCAGTACTTCGCCGGCTACGTCATCGAGAAGTCGCTCGCAGTGGACAACGTGTTCGTGTGGGCAATCATCTTCGGCTACTTCGCCGTGCCGCGCGAGTACCAGCACCGCGTGCTGTTCTACGGCGTGATCGGTGCCCTGATCTTCCGGGGCATCTTCATCGCGGCCGGTTCGGTCCTGATCGCGAGCTTCTCGTTCGTGCTGTACCTGTTCGGCGTGTTCCTGGTGTTCACCGGCATCCAGATGCTGCGACACCGCAACGAGCACATCGACGTGGCCAACAGTCGCGCTCTGCGTTGGTTCCGCCGCGTGGTGCCCCACACCGACGAGTACCACGGTCAGCGCTTCTGGGTGAAGAAGGCCGGGGTCTGGGTCGCCACCCCGCTGCTGTCCGTCCTGGTCCTGATCGAGATCACCGACATCATCTTCGCCGTCGACTCGATCCCCGCGATCTTTGCGGTGACGCAAGAGCCGTTCCTGGTGTTCACCGCCAACGCCTTCGCGATCCTGGGCCTGCGTGCGATGTACTTCCTGCTCGCCGACCTGATCGATCGCTTCATCTACTTGAAGACCGGCTTGGCCTTCGTGCTGATCTGGGTCGGAGTCAAGATGTTGCTGCTCATGGCGGACATCAAGGTGCCCACCTTGGCGAGCCTGGCGATCGTGATCGCGATCATCACTGCGAGCATCGTGATCAGCCTGCGGGCGACGAGGCCGTCCCGTGAGGTCGTCGGCGACGAAGACGTCAGTTCGGACCAGCCAGCCCCAGTCTCGGAGTCGTGAGGGTGATGCGGATGCCGATGCGGTCGGGGCTGCTGCGGGGGTGACGGATCCGCGACATCGTGGTGAACAGTCGCGCCTTCCAGCCGTACTTGGCGGTAAGCAACTGGTGCACCCGGTCGGTCCCGGCCGCATCGAGCAGCTCGGCAGTGGCGTCCACCGACGCCCCCGTGACGGTTCCCCGCATGTCGCACGGAGCGACCATGACCCGAGCGAAGTTGGCCAGCCGTTTGGCCTTGCCCGAGGCGGCGTCGGTGATCACATACAGGTGGTCGTGGTCGGCCATGACCCACACCGGCGTCGCCACCCCGGAGCCGTCCCGCCGGAACGTCGTCAGCGAGATGTACTCCTCAGCACCGAGGCTGGCGATACTCGTCACCTGCCCAGGATACGGAGGTGCGCGGTTACGATCACCCGGTGATCACCTCCCCCCGAGTCCGCCTCATTGTGGCCAGCTCGCTGATGTTGCTGCTCGAGCTCGCCCTGATCCGGTGGCTCGGCTCCAACGTGTTGCACCTGTCCTACTTCTCCAACATCGTGCTGTTGGCCTCGTTCCTGGGGATCGGTGTCGGGTTCCTGCGCGCGAAGAAGGGCGGTACCCGCCCGACGTTCTTCATGCCCGTCCTGGCGGCCTTGCTGCTGGTCGTGTACCTGGTGCCGGTGGGGGTGGAGCGAGAGAGCTCGGACCTGATCTTCTTCACCGCGGTCAATACCAGTGGCCCGCCGCCGGTGATCGTGCTGCCTGTGATCTTCACACTCGTCGCTGTCATCCTGGCCGGGATCGGGATGCTCGTGGCCGAGCCGTTCTTCGACCTGCCGCGACTGGACGCGTACCGCTACGACCTGATCGGTTCGCTCATCGGAATCGCGGCGTTCACGCTGCTCAGCTTCCTGGGAGCCGCCCCGATCGTGTGGGGCGTGATCGTGGTGGTGCTGGTGGTCGCCCTGTTGCTGCCGACGCCGCGGTGGTGGGTCGTCGCGAGTGCCGTCGTGATCGTGGTGGTGTTGGCGGCCGAGTCGCTGTTGAGTGGTGCGATCTGGTCGCCGTACTACAAGATCGAGGCCCAACGGGTTGAGACCACCGAGGGGCCGGTGACGACCGTCATCGCCAACGGTGTCCCCCACCAAGCCGTGTGGGATGCACAGAAGAAGGCCGCCGCCGAGCCGTTCTACGGGCTGCCGTACGAACGCAGCACCCGGGACAGCCCCGGCAACATGCTCATCATCGGCGCGGGTACCGGCACGGACGTCGCCCTGGCTCTGTCGCAGGGGGCCGAGAGCATCGACGCGGTCGAGATCGACCCCAAGATCCGCGGAATCGGACAGACCGCGAACCCGAACCGCCCGTTCGATGACCCGCGGGTGACGACGTATATCACCGACGGCCGGGAGTTCCTGCAGAACACCGACAAGAAGTACGACACCGTGCTTCTTGCGCTGCCCGACTCGTTGACCCTGGTGGCCGGGGCATCGCAGTTGCGACTGGAGTCCTACCTGTTCACGCTCCAGGCGATGGAGCGAGTCCGCGACATCCTGACCGACGACGGTGTGTTCGCGATGTACAACTACTACCGCGATCCGTGGCTGGTGGGTCGCCTGGCGCGCACCATGGCCGAGGCGTTCGGGCATCCACCGTGTATCGACCTGAATGACGAGCAGATCAGTGCGTCACTGCTCATCGCCAAGGACCCGGCCCTGCAGACCTGTCGCAACGAGGCTGCTGCCGCCGCCTTGTTGGCTGAGGCACCTGCGCCGGCCACGGACAACTGGCCGTTCCTGTACCTGAAGAACCCCACGATTCCCGGCATGTACTTGGCCGTGCTGGTGATGATCCTGGTGCTGAGCGCCCTGGCGGTGGTGTTCTCGGGCGGGGGCCTGCGCAACAGCCGCCGGTACTTGGACCTGTTCCTGCTGGGCGCGGCGTTCCTGCTGCTCGAGACCCGGGCAGTGACGATGTTCGCGCTGTTGTTCGGCACGACGTGGCTGGTGAACGCGATCGTTTTCGGTGGGATCTTGATCGCGGTACTGCTCGCCGTCGAGTTCACCCGGTGGTTCAACCGGGTCAGTCCCCGGGGGCGGGTACCGCTGCCATTGGCGTACGCGGTGCTGCTGGGCTCGATCGCGCTGGTGTGGTTCATCCCCCCGGCAGCGCTGCTGGGATTGCCCGTGCCGGTCCGGTTGCTGGCCGCGATCGGGATCACGTTCCTGCCGGTGTTCACCGCCAACGTGATCTTCGCGTCGCGCTTCAATGACAGCAAGGAACCCACCACGGCGTTCGGAATGAACCTGTTGGGCGCCATGGTGGGCGGGTGTTTGGAGTACCTGGCCCTGCTGACTGGGTACCAGGCGCTGTTGCTCATCGCGGCGGCGCTGTATGTGGGAGCACTGCTGCTGCAACCGCGCGACCGGCAGGGGAACGTTGAACCCTCGCCTACCCCCGCAGCGGTCGGGAGTCCCTGAATCGACGAAGCCCCCCGAGGGGCACCAGGCGGTGCCGGCCTCGAGGGGCTCCTGGGGTCGGGAGTTACTCGGTCGCAGTGACCTTGACGACGTACTTGCCGTCGGGGCCGACGACCACCAGGCGAGCGGTACCCGCGCCGACGACCTCGGCGCCACCGTTCATCTGAACAGTGCCGTCGTCGCTGGGCTGCGACACCTTGAGCACCGTGGCGTTGTTCGTCTTCACCTTCGTCACACCGGTGGTGGTGATGTCGAAGAAGTCGCCGACCTTGGCGGCCTTCTTGCCGGCTGCGGTGACCTCGATGGGGGGCAGCATCGACGCGTCAGGCGACATCGAGGCATCGGGGGACATGCTGGCTTCGGCCGACGGTTCGGCGGAGCCCGAGGCATCCGTCGAGGACGAGGATGACGAGCATCCGGTCAGGGCGAGGGCGGCGGCAGCGCCGCCGATGGCAATAGTGAGTGCAATTCGCATGAGCGAGAGTCTGACGGGGGCGCGGCAGCCGCGTGGCCGGTAGCCGGACACGCAATCGAACCGTTACTGGGGCGCCCAGGTCACGCGGCTCTTCGTTTTCGCCAGGCGTGTCGGCGGATGGGGGTGACGGTCCAGTGGGGTCCGTGGG
>CAZCRC010000220.1:0-4120 GCA_964500995.1 uncultured Actinomycetes bacterium | reverse complement strand
CGATGAGCAGCGACCCCAATGCCCACCCCGGATGAGCGACAGTGGGTGAGGTGCGGTCGGTGGTCGTGGCCGTCATGATCCGCACCTTAGGGCGTACCGGCAAGCGGATGTGGTGCCGTTAGCCGACTAGGCTCGCCGCCGTGATCGTTCTCCCGGCCGAAGTCGTTGCTGCGGTTCGAGACCTCGACGACGGCGCCCCGGTGATCGTCATCGACGGCCCCGCGGGTGCGGGCAAGACGAGTACCGCAGCGGCAATCGTGGCCCTCGTCGCGCCCCGCTCGGCGGCGGTCATCCATATGGATGACCTGTACGACGGCTGGCGTGGCCTCAACGACGAGTTGACCGACTACCTCACCGAGGAACTGGAACCGCAGATCCGCGCCGGTGAGGACATCACCCACCGGTGCTTCGACTGGCACGCCGGCGAGTTCGGTGCGAGTCGGCGGGTGCCCGAGACGGACGTCCTCATCGTCGAGGGCGTGGGTGCTGGTCAGCCGGCCCTGGCTGACGTGGCGGACCTGTCGATCTGGGTGGAGGCTCCGCGCGAGATCTGCGAGCAACGGTGGCGGGACCGCGACGGGGCTGCGATGAGCGCCCACATGGCGGATTGGTGGGTAGCGCAGGACTCCCACTTCGCGCGGTACCGGACCCGGGAGCGGGCCGACCTCACGATGCACACGGCGCCAGGCGTGCGGTGAACGGGGCTCAGAACACCGCGCCCATCTCGGTCTCCACTTCCACCAGGGTGATGTCGTCCACGAGCTTCAGGTCGTGCAGGATCTGCGCCGCCGTCACGGCGTCGTCGCAGACGTGGAAGGGGATTCCCTCGTCGCGGTATCCGCGCGACTCCTCCCGCAGTTCCTCGGTCCGCTCCGTCGAGGAGTCACTGGCCTTCATGATGATGATGCACTTGACGGCTCCCGGGTTCTCCCGCGCGAACGTCAGATAGATGTCCGGATCCTTCTGGCCGGAGTCGCCGATGAGCACGAACGGGGTCTTGGGGTAGGCCTCCCGCAGTCGCGCCAACGCCAACTTCTTGTGCTCCTCGCCGGAACGGTGGATGTAGCGATCGGTCGGGCCCCAGTCGGTCAGGAACAACGGCCCCCGCGGGTACCCGCGAAGCTGCAGGAACTGCGTCAGCATCTCGTAGAACGACCACGAGCCGGTGGACACGTAGAAGAACCCCGGCGAGGGTGGGGTACGGCCGTTCTTGGCGGGCACGCCACGCTCGAGACCGCGGTACAGCGAGGCCATTCCGGGCACGGCCCGTCGGGTGTGCGCGTCGCGGAACAGGGTGCGCCGCAGCGCCACCATGCCCTCGTCCAGACCCGTCCGGATCACGGTGTCGTCCAAGTCGCTGATCACCGCCACCTTGGCTCCCTTGGCGGGAACCAGCACCCGGCCCACCCCGGTGAACACCTCGGCATCGGGGTCGTCGCGCACCGTCGCCACCGTGACCTCGTGCCACCCCGGTGGCAGGTCCCCCACGTCAAGGTGGATCGAGGTGTAGCCGTGGTTGTCCGTCACGGATTCGGCGGTGACGTCACCCAAGGTGGCCCGGACCGTGACGTCGGGGAAGGACAGTCGCACGTGACGGCGCAGGTTCGCGTTGAGGACATCCCAGTAGGGGATCTTGCTCGAACCTTCGGGAAGTTTCGGAGCCTCCATCACCTGCGCGTGGACGCGCGCCACCCCATCAGCCACCCACCCGCGGTGCACGGCGACGCGAACTCCCCGCAGTGTCCCCTCTTCCAGTTTCTGGGAGCGCCGGTGCTCGGCGTACTTGTCCTCGAGGTCGGAGACCTTCTTCGCCGTGTCCGGACTGCGAACGACGTCGCTGATCTTGTCGCCCGCGGAACTGAGCCACTTCTTGGGATCCACGAGCCCAGCATGGCGCAGCCGCCCCCCCGTCGCACGGCATGGGGAAACGCCGCGGTCACCCACTCGGCCCAGCCATTCCATCCGGACGGGTTACGTGCCGACGAACCGCTCATGGGAAGTGTGCTGTTCGCGGTGCGGGCAGTAGTGGCCGTCCTCGTGGCGGCTGTTGTCCTCGGCTTCCTCGTCGCCCCGGGGACGCGTCAGCCTTCCGACAATCCCGTGATCGCGGTCGCTCAGGCCGGGGTCGAGGGCTTGGCGGCCGCGGGACGAGGTCTGGTGGATCTCGCCACTGAAGCCGGCTCGGACCGCCGCGGTCGCTGACGGCAGTCCACTCACGCGATCCACTGACCCGACTGGTCCCCGTCTGGGAGGATCAGCGCTGACGCTCGGCGCTGGAGGTGGCCAATGGAGGAGGGGCTGTCACTCACGTGGGATTGGGACATCCTCACCACGGCACTGTTCCTGTTCGCCATGGCGTGGATCACCGGCCGATTGTTGGGGGTCAAGCGGGGGTTCTGGCGGGCGTTCTTCGCGGGACTGATCGGATTGTTCGCGGGGCTGGCGCTCGTCTACGCCCAGTTCGGCGACCTGGAGCAGATCGAGGATCCCGCCGATCTGCTCAAACTCGGCAGTGGCTTCCTCGGCTACGTCCTGTTGATCACCATGCTGGCGAGCATCGTCTTCGAGGCGATCCTGCGACCCCGCCACGGCCGCCGACGGCGCCTGCGACTGCCCCATCCGTTGCGGTGGATCGGCGCCAAGTTCGCGCTTCTGCAACGGCTGTGGCAGATCGGCATGGCGGCCCGCCGCCACGGACTGGTCGGACGCAAGTACGCCTCGCGGGCTGCGCTCGCTAGCCCAGAGGGCGCCCACGCGTTGCGCCTCACGCTCGAGGAATGCGGCGGAATGTTCGTCAAGTTCGGTCAGATCGCCGCAGGCCGCGACGATCTGCTCCCCGCCACGATCACCGGTGAACTGGGTGAACTCCGTTCGTCGGTGACCGCGCTTCCGCCCGACGTGGTTCACGCGGTGCTGCGCGGCGAACTTGGCGACGCCGAATCGACCACGTTCTCGTCGTTCGACGACACTGCGTTGGCGGCGGCCTCGATCGGCGTCACCCACCGGGCAGTTCTGGCGGACGGCCGCGATGTGATCGTCAAGGTCCAACGGCCGCGGATCGACGAGATCGTGGAACGTGACGGCCGCGTACTGCTGTGGGGCGCCCGACAACTGGAGCGGGGCTCGGACTCCGCCCGTTCCTTGGGCATCGTGGACCTCTGCCAGGAACTGCTCAACAGCGTGACCGAGGAGCTCGACTTCCGTCGTGAAGCCGCGAACAACGCGACCATGCGGCGCCACCGCGATCAGGTCCCCGGTGTGGACTACCCGCAGGTGTTCGAGGACCTCACCACCCGGCGGATGCTCGTCATGGAAGAGGTCGCCGGTCGATCCGTGTCCGACCCGGGGGCGGTTGCAGCGGTCGAGATCCCGCCCCAGGAACTGGCGGACCGGTTGCTGCGGTCCTTCCTGGACCAGGTGCTGCAGGACGGGGTCTATCACGCCGATCCGCATCCGGGGAACGTGCTCATCGACGACGCCGGGGTGCTCTGGTTCATCGACTACGGCGCAGTCGGCCATCTGGACCCGATCACGATCGAAGCGTTGCAGCAGATGGCGATCGGATTCACCCTGCGGGACCCCGGCATGCTGGCGCGTGCGGTGCGGCGTATGGCGGGGGGCGCGGGCGAGTCGTTGGACATCCCGAGTCTGGAGTTCGACATGGGCCAGGTGCTGGCCCAGGTGGAAGGCGGCGGCTTCGGTCCGGCCGCGATCGCCGAAGTCGTCCATGTGCTGCGTCGCCACGAGGTGAAGGTGCCCACGGCCTTGACGGTCCTGGGTCGCTCCGCGGTGACGATGGAGGGGACCCTGCGCGTCATCTCACCCGGATACCGCATGGCCGAGGAGACCCAACGGCTCGTCAAGGCGGAGCCCCCCTCGGGTGGCGCGAGGGGGATCGCCCAGCAGGAACTACTGCGGGCGTTGCCGGCGCTGCGCCCGCTGCCCCAACTGACTGAGGATGTGGCCCTGCAACTGCGCAGCGGTCGGTTGGGCGTCCAGATCGAGCGCTACGCCGGTGGCGACCGGGTCCAGGTGGATGCGTGGTTGGACCGCATCCTGTGGGCTGCCATGGGAATGGTCGGACTGATCGGCTCCGGCCTGCTCCTGATCGCGGCATCGC
>CAZCRC010000219.1:0-4189 GCA_964500995.1 uncultured Actinomycetes bacterium | reverse complement strand
CCGACTGGCTTCCTCGCCGCGGAGTTGCGCCTGCCGGTCTCCCACACCGAATCGATAGGCCTGAACCCATGAACACTCACGATGTGCGCAATCCCCAGCAGCCGTCGCCCATGCCCTACCACCGCTACCGCCCCTACTCCCCCGTCGACCTGCCGGACCGCACCTGGCCGAACCGGGTCATCACCGAAGCCCCCCGCTGGTGTGCCGTCGACCTGCGGGACGGCAACCAGGCCCTGATCGACCCCATGACACCGGAGCGCAAGCGCCGGATGTTCGACCTACTCGTCGCCATGGGCTACAAGGAGATCGAGGTCGGCTTCCCGTCCGCTTCGGCCACGGACTTCGAGTTCGTGCGCAGCCTCATCGACGAGGACGCGATCCCCGACGACGTCGTCATCCAGGTGCTGACGCAGTCCCGCGAACACCTGATCGAGCGCACATTCGAAGCGATCGAGGGCGCCAAGCAAGCGATCGTGCACCTGTACAACTCAACGTCCACGTTGCAGCGACGCGTTGTGTTCGGGCTGGATCGCGAGGGCATCATCGAGATCGCCGTTCACGGTGCGCAACTGTGCGCGAAGTACGCCGAGAACACCGACACCGAGATCTTCTTCGAGTACTCACCGGAGTCCTACACCGGCACGGAACTGGACTTCGCGGTCGAGGTCTGCAACCGCGTCACCGATGTGTGGGAGCCGACGCCGGAACGCAAAGTGATCCTGAACCTGCCCGCGACCGTCGAGATGGCCACACCGAATGTGTACGCGGACTCGATCGAGTGGATGAACCGCAATCTGGCGCGGCGCGACTCGATCGTGTTGAGCCTGCACCCGCACAACGACCGGGGCACGGCCGTCGCCGCTGCTGAGTTGGGCTACCTGGCCGGCGCGGACCGCATCGAGGGCTGCCTGTTCGGCAACGGCGAGCGGACCGGCAACGTGTGTCTGGTGACCCTGGGAATGAACCTGTTCAGCCAGGGCATCGATCCGCAGATCGACTTCTCCGACATCGACGACATCCGCCGGACCGTCGAGTACTGCAACCAACTGCCCGTCAACGAGCGGCATCCCTATGGCGGCGACCTGGTGTACACCGCGTTCAGCGGATCCCACCAGGATGCGATCAACAAGGGGCTGAAGGCGATGTCCGAGGACGCCGCCGAGGCCGGCGTCGAGGTGGACGACTTCCGCTGGGAGGTCCCCTACCTGCCCATCGACCCCAAAGATGTCGGCCGCAGCTACGAGGCCGTCATCCGGGTCAACAGCCAGTCCGGCAAGGGTGGCGTGGCCTACATCATGCGCACCGAGAACAAACTGGACCTGCCACGACGCCTGCAGATCGAGTTCAGTCAGGTCATCCAGCACCACACCGACGATGAGGGCGGCGAAGTCCTGCCCGATCAGATGTGGCAGATCTTCACCGACGAGTACCTGCCGAACCCGCAGGCTCCCTGGGGGCGACTGGCGCTGCTGAGCGTCAATCAGGAGTCCACCGTGGGCGGCGAGACTGCAGTCACCGCGGCCCTGACGGATCGCGGCGAGCCCGTGGAGCTGCAGGGCGTCGGCAACGGCCCGATCGCCGCATTCTGCAATGCCTTATCGGTGCATGGGATCGACGTCCGAGTGCTGGACTACGCCGAGCACGCCATGTCTGCAGGAGGCGACGCGAACGCGGCGTCGTACTTGGAGTGTGCGATCGGCGACCGGGTCTTATGGGGCGTCGGCATCGACCCGTCCATCGTGACGTCGTCCCTCAAGGCCATCGTGTCGGCCGTCAACCGCGCCCACCGCGACTGAGCCGGGACCTCAGTTCGAATCAGGAGTCGGCCGGGCGCCCGGGCCACAGGTCCACGCCGAGTTCCCGCTCCAGAGTAGCGATCGTGCCGAGGTCGGGAACGACCTTGCCGGTGACCAGGCGGGACAGACTCGTCGGGTCGATCCCGGCGGGCACCGCGAGCGCCCGCAGGGACAGTCGGCGCTGCGTCATCTCTGTCTGCAGTCGTTGGACCAGGTGCGCCGTGACCGTCGCATACAGCGGAGTGTCCGCGCGGAACGGACCCTCCGGCCAGTGGCCGGACTCCACCACGAACGACGCGGGCGGGCGGTACGAGCGAGCGGCCATGCCCCAGTGTGACGCACCCGGGCTCAGGCCAGATCGGGAACGGGACCCACGCCGGGAACCCGATCCAATGCCATTCCCACGAGCCGCCCGATCACGAGCCCGATCAACGTTGCCGGGATCAGCAGCCAGCTGCCCATGAGCAATCCGATCACGACGGCGGTGATCACCAAGGCGGTCCAACTCAGTGCCAAGCCGACCGCAAGGCTCGCCATGACCCCTGCGGCTATCAGGATCGGTTCGTCACCCGCGAGGCCGATCTCCACAAGCAGTGCGGCCATGAGGCCACCCAGGAACATCGCCGGAAAGATCGGTCCACCACGAAGGCCACCGCCGAGACTGAACAGGTAGGCCAGCCCCTTGCCAACCATGATGATCGCGATCGTGCCGACTCCCGCCAACGAGGGGATCTGCGCGATGTACCCCTCCCCCGATCCCAGCACGTACTTCGCATCGACTTGTGTGATCAGGAGGGCGACGGCGGCCACGACGCCGATCGCGAACCCAGCCGTCGTGATTCGGCCGACATGGATCTGTGCCGTATCGGCCCACGACCGCAGTAGGTAGGCACCCCAGCGGATGAACGCCGCCACCAACGCCGCGGCAACCGCGACCACGACGGATCCGATCAGATCCGTGGCAACGCTCACCTGAGGAGCGGGCAGCACGATCGTGCCGTGCGACCCCATGGACACGACCAGGCCGCACACGGCACCGATGACCGCGGCCGTGATGAGCGACTTCGTCCGCCCGTCGTCCGAGTTCGTTCGACTCGCCCACCAGGATCCGATGGCGGTTCCCAGCGCCAACAGGCCGGCTTCGGGTCCCAGCACCGCCCCGAACAGCAACGTCAGGACCACGGCGCCGAGCGAGATCAGCGCAATCCGGGCCGGATCGGGGGTGACCTTCAGCCCGTCCAACGGACTGTGGCCGTAGACCCCCTCCTTGCGCCGGAGCAACCCGACCAGGCACGCCCCCACGGTCAACATCGCCAGGATGTAGCCGGCGAGCAGGACATCGCGATCCGCCAGCGCGTCCGGGATCGTGTCCCACATCACGCCGAAGGCCAGGTGCAGCAACTCCAGGTAGATGACGCCGAACAGCAGGCCGACGAGCCCCAGGACGACCATGGCCCCGAGTGGCCGGCCGGAACCACGCGTGGCGTCGACCGGACTGTTCGCAGCGCTCACCGATGACCTCCTCGACGCGAGTGCCCGATTGTCGCGCAGTCCGGACGTACTTCGCTCGGACTTCGGGCCGCCGCCGCTCGTGGGCATCTGAGGCACCCGTCGGATACGGTAAGGACAGCCCGATCCCACCAGCACCGGCGGCGGGCTCTGACCGGCAAGCGAGGTTGAAGTGGCGGAACATCTGCGTCTGACATTCCCCGAGGAGCGCGTGACCCAGCCGGTGATCTATCACCTGGTCAAGGACTTCGACGTGGTCCCGAACATCCGGCGCGCCGCGATCGAGAACCACTTCGGCTGGCTCGTCCTCGAACTCGAAGGTGACCCAGACCGGATCCAGGCGGCCAAGGTCTACCTTCAGGATCAGGGCATCGAGATCTCGACGGCCGAAGGGGACATCGTCGCCGGCTGAGTCACCCGGACCACCCGGTCACTGGGCGTTCGTGATCGCCTCAACGATCGCGAGTGCGTCCAGACTGTCCAGCGGGTCCACGGGTACCGGCCCTTCGCCGCGCATGTGGGCGGTCATGCGGCGATAGAACTCCGGGTAGTCCCCCGCATCCGTTTCGATCACCTCGGCGACATCGCCGCTCATCAGTACTCCCCAGTCGGACTCCGGCTCGCGACCCCATCCCGGCGAGCCCGGAACCTCCCCCGCACGCAAGGCCGTCTCTTGCGGGTCAAGACCGTCCTTCAGGAAGGCCGCCTGGGTCCCGAGGATCCGGAACCGGGGCCCGGGGGCTGCGGCCACAAGACTGACAGACAGGTGGGACACGGCACCGGAATCATGCTGCAACTCCACGAAGGCATCGTCGGCAACTTTCGCGTCCGGGCGCACCTCCCGCACCCAGCCACTCACCTCGGCGACCGGGCCGAGCAGGGTG
>CAZCRC010000218.1:0-4190 GCA_964500995.1 uncultured Actinomycetes bacterium | reverse complement strand
GTCGATCTCGACCACGAGCCCGGTGGACTCGTCGCGCCCGCGGCTGACGACGCGACTGGTGGGCTCGTCGCTGAGGCTGCCTTGGCCCCCTGAGGTTGGCTAGCCTCTGCTGCAACCGCGCAAGATCACGGCAGGAGCCCAGCGTGTCGACACAAACGCCAACGGCGACAGAACCAGAGCCCGCCAAGAAGGGCGGCGCTGGGCGCTGGATCAAGCGCATCCTGCTCACGCTATTGATCGTCATCGTTCTGCTGCTGGCCCTGGTGGTCGGGGCGCTGATGTACTTCAAGGTCCCCAGCAACAGTGCGGGGCTGGCAGCCCAGAGTGTCTGTTCGGGCACGTTCATTGCCGGTCGGGACCCCCAGGTCGTGTTCGACGATGACGTTCTGCCGCAGAGCCCGGCGCTGTCAGTCATCTCGATCGACGTCGACGAGTCCGGCAAGAGCGTCACCGCCAAGTTCCTCGGGCTGGTCAGCCGGCAGGCATCCCTGTTGCCGAACCGCGGCTGCGTTCTGGACCTACCGCCGGATCCGGCCGCGCAGCCGTACACGCCGGCGCCCCAGAGCCCGGAGCCTTGGCCGCAGGGTGATGCGACTGTCCCCCCGGCGCAGTGGGGTCCCGACGTGGACAAGGCGGCCTTGATGAAGGTCGTCGACGAAGCCTTTGTCGGCGCGGGTGATCCGAACGCCGCCAATGCGCGTGCGCTGGCAGTGGTGCATGACGGGCGCTTGCTGGTCGAGGAGCAGGCCGACGGCTTCGAGCCGGGCACGCCGCTGCTCGGGTGGTCGATGACCAAGACGGTCAACGGGATGCTGGCGTACAAGAAGCTCGAACAAGCCGGGATCGACTTCGACACCCTCGTTGTGGACGCATTCCCTACTGATCGGGAGCCGCCGTGGGTCGCCGAGTGGCGTCAGGATGGCCGCAAGGACATCACGTTGACCGATCTGTTCACGATGACGTCGGGACTGGACTTCGGCGACGACTACGGACCACTGGCCAAAGTCGTCACCATGCTCTACGGCCAGCCCAGCATGGCCGACTACGCGGCGTCGCAGCCGCTGGCGCAGACCCCCGGTACGTTCTTCAACTACAGCACCGGCGTATCGGACATCATCAGTCAGATCGTGCAGGAGCAGTTCGCCAGCGACCCCGAGTACTGGAAGTACCCGCAGCAGGAGGTCTTCTACCCCAGCGGCATCTCGTCGGCCACATTGGGCACCGACACCTCAGGAACCTGGGTGGGCGGGTCGTACCTGTGGGCCGACACCGGAGACTGGGCGCGCATGGGCCAGATGATGATGGACGACGGCGTCGTCGACGGCAAGGAGGTCCTGCCGCCGGGATGGTGGAAGCTCGCTGGGACACCGGCACTGCCGGACGGTGACGGCGCCGGCTACGGCCGACAGACGTGGATCCCGGGCAGCAAGGCGGGCGGAGAATGCAACACCTATCCCGGTGTCCCGCCGGACACCCTGTCGATGGAAGGGCACTACGGCCAGATCGTGGCCATGGTGCCGTCCCGCGATGCGGTCATCGTGCGACTCGGATGGACGATCAACAAGACGGAGTTCGACAGCTGCCAGTTGATCAGCGACGTGCTGGCGACACTGCCGAAGAAGTAGATCCAACGAGGTATGGATCGGCAGGAGTTGCTCGCTGTATTGCGGCGAGACGGCATCCGTGACGACCACGTCCTCGATGCGCTGGCCGCAGTTCCACGGGATGAGTTCGTGGGCCCGGAACACCGCGCCGCCGCTTGGGAGAACCATCCCCTGCCGATCGGGTGGGGGCAGACGATCTCGCAACCGCTGATCGTCGCCTACATGACCGAGCTGATGGACGTCCGCCCGGGAGACAAGATCCTGGATGTCGGAACGGGGTGTGGGTATCAGGCGGCGGTGCTGGCGCAGTTGGGCGGCGACGTGACCGGGATCGAGTTGTTGCCGGAACTGGCAACGAGGGCTCAGGCCACGTTGGATCGGCTCGGCTACGACGTGACTGTCGCGGTGGGTGATGGCTGGGCGGGGCTACCCGAGGTCGCACCGTTCGACGCCATTGCGGTGGCGGCTGCCGCCGAGTCCGTGCCCGTGCCGCTCATGGAGCAGTTGCGGCCACCCGACTCCGAACACCGCGGCGGCCGACTCGTTGTTCCCGTGTCGGATCCCGATGGGGGTCAACGCCTCGTATTGGTCGAGCGGACTGCCGGGGGATGGCGACAGTCAGAACTGGACCGGGTCCGGTTCGTGCCGCTGATACACGACTGAGGCCCTGCAGCCGCTCAGGCCAGTTGCTGGGTCCATACCAGTGCCGCGGTTGCGGCGAGGGCTCCCAGCAGCAGCGCCAGTCCCGCCATCCACGCGGAGACGTCCACGTCCTCCCGGTCGTAGCCGACCGCGCTGCCGATCGCGTCGTACACCGAGCCCAGTTCCGCTGCCGACTCAGCAGTGAACGCTTCACCTCCGGTCGCCGCGGCAATAGCGGCCAATGTCTGCGGGTCAGACGGTACGGGGATCAGCTCGCCTTCCGCGAAGACCGTGCCGTCGTCCGTGCCGAACGCGATTGTCGAGATCGGGACACCCATCTCGGCGGCGCGCACGGACTGCTCCTCGACGGACTCCTCCGGTGACAGCAAACCTGTCCCGACCGTCGGCGTACCGTCACTCATCAGGATCACAGCTGCGGGGGCAGGCTGACCGTCGGCATCGGGGGGGACGTTCTCCACGGCTGTCAACGCCGTGTCCAAGCCGGCTCCCGTGTTGGTGCCGTTGCCGAGTTCGATCGTGTCCAGCGCCGCCAACAACGACGCCCGGTCGTCGGTGGGGGGGCGGATCAGGTTGGCGGAGTAGTCGTAGGTGACGAGGCCGACCTGCAGCCCCTCGGGCAGTTCCGAGATGAACTTGCGCGCCGAGTCCTGGGCCGCTGCCAACCGTGACGGCGACACGTCGTCGGCCTCCATCGAGCGGGACGTATCCAGCGTGAGCATCACCGTTGCCCGCTCCTTGGGGGTGTAGAGCGCCAGCGCGGGCTGAGCGAATGCCAGTACTCCGACGACCAGCGACGCGAGCAGCGCCGCCCACGGGAGGTGGCGCTGCCATCCGGCACGCCGCGGCGCGACCGACGCGAGCAGATCAGTGCTGGCGAACCGGGCGGCCACTTTGGGGCGGTTGCGGGCGACCAGCAGGTAGGCGACCACCAAGGCCACCGGAACGAGCAGGAACACCAACCGCCATGCGGACAGAAACGTCATCGTGCCATCACCTCGGGTCGGCGTTTGGACGTCGCGAACGCGACGATGCCGGTCAGCCAATCGGCATCGGTGCGCACCACGACGTGATCGGCACCCGCCGCGCGGATCGCCCGACCGATGTCGGCATCTCGTTGGGCGGCGGCGGCAGCGTAACGTTGCCGTAGTTGCGACTTGCCGGTCCGGACATGAACCAGGCGGCCCGACTCCGGATCGACCAGCGACAGCAGCCCGACGTCGGGGATCTCAAGGTCGCGGGGGTCCACGACCTGAACGGCTGCCACCTGATGGCGCAGGGCGACACGTCGCAGCGACGTCGGCCAGTCCGACTCGTCGAAGAAGTCCGAGACGACCACCACCAGGCCCCGCCGGGGCTGGAGCCGCCGAACGGCGTCGAGGGCGCCGGCCAGGTCTGCCCCCGGCCCCGGCGCGGCGTCGCTGCGCGCGGTGTCATGGACCATCGCCAACGAAGCCATCATGGCGTTACGCCCGGTGGCTGCCGGGCGCGTGACCAGGTTGGCGCCGCCGCAGGCAGTGACTCCGAATCGGTTGCCACCGCGACTGGTCAGGATGCCGAACGCAGCAGTACTGCCCAACACCACGTCCCGCTTCTCGCTGTCCGCTGTGCCGAAGTCGAGGCTTGCCGAACGGTCCGCGATGACCCATGTCTGGAGTTCCCGGTCAGCTTCGGTCGTGCGCACATGCACGGCGTGGGAACGGGCGGTCAGGTTCCAGTCGATTCGCCGCGCATCGTCACCGGCCTGGTACTCCCGCGCACCGGCTCGTTCACTGCCGGGACCGATGGCGGAGGTGCGGTGATCTCCGGCAGCGCGTCCGTCCAGTTGGCGCACGATCTGCAGTTCGAGTCGGCGCAGCACCTCGGCGCGGCCGAGATGCTCGGTGGGGGTGGTCATCAACTCGCTGCGGCGCCCGCGCCGCCCCA
>CAZCRC010000217.1:0-4196 GCA_964500995.1 uncultured Actinomycetes bacterium | reverse complement strand
GCGCATTGGCGTCGTGCTTGAGGATCAACGATGAAGCCTTGGGCACTTCTATGGCATAATCGATTCGGCGATCGGCACTATTGGGAATGCCAAACAGGATCAGCGGCGCGCCGTCTGGGTGGCTCTGGTAATGGCCTTCCATCGCCATGACCTTGGCCGGTTGGTGCGCCAGCGTGTTCAACCCATGCATATCGCCAGCAAAGATCTGGACCGGGGCGACCAGCGCAGCCATCCACATTGCCATGGAAAACATCTTGCGGGCGCCCGGGTTGGTCCGGTCCCGCAGCAAATGCCATGCCCCGACCCCGCCAACGGCGAAAGCGGTGGTCAGATAGGCAGCCAGTACCGTGTGGACCAGCCGATAGGGGAAGCTGGGATTGAAGATGATAGCCAGCCAGCTCTCTCCAGGGACAAACTGTCCGTTTGCGGCAATTTCATAGCCGGCCGGGGTCTGCATCCAGCTGTTGACGGCGAGAATCCAGAACGCCGAAACGAAAGTGCCGACCGCGACTGCCAGCGTCGCGACGAAATGCAGGCGCGGGCCAACCTTGTTGATCCCGAACAGCATGACGCCCAGAAAACCGGCCTCAAGGAAGAATGCCGTCAGAACCTCGTAAGCCATCAGCGGCCCGATCACCGGTCCGGCCTTGTCTGAAAAGACCGACCAGTTGGTACCGAACTGATAGGACATGACGATGCCCGAGACGACACCCATGGCAAAGACGACCGCGAAGATCTTCAACCAGTAGCGGTAGAGGTTGGCGTAGACGCCTTTGCCGGTCTTCAGCCACAGCCCTTCCAGCACAGCCAGATAGCTTGCCAAACCGATCGAAAAAGCCGGGAAAAGGAAGTGGAAGCTTACCGTGAAGGCAAACTGGGCTCGCGCCAGTTCCAAAGCAGTCATAGATTCTCCGCTGTTCTTCAGCCTTGTAGGGCGAACCAGCTCTTGGTCAGCATATAAACCGCGACGCCCAGCACCAATGTCGCAAACATTGCATTGAGTGTGCCCTTTTCTGCAGCAAGCCTGCGGGAGACTCGCGTGCCGAGCAGGCTGCCAGCAATTCCTCCGCCAATGAAACTGGCAGCAAGCGGCCAATCAATGAGGCCCGAAGCCGCATAGTTCAGGGCAGTTGTCAGTCCGAAAGCACTGACCGCAACCAGCGACGTCCCAATCGCCCGATAAATCGGCATCGATGTCGAGGCGATCAGCCCGGGTACAATCAGGAACCCGCCTCCGATCCCGAAGAATCCCGAAAGCGCTCCGGTACCAAGACCGAAGCCGGCGACCTTTGGAAAGTTGTCGCGGTTGCAGATAACTCCTTCAACGCCTTCGCCGTGGCGCGAGCGGTACATCAGCACAGCGATCACAATCATCAGCAAGGCGAACAGGAACAGCAGCTTCTGCCCATCAAAGGCTTTGCCAAAGCTCGATCCGGCAAATGCACCGGCCACACCAGCGAGCGCATAGGCACCGCCGCAGCGCCAGTTGACGTTGTGGGCCCGGGCATGGTTGGCCAGCCCAGCCAGCGCATTGGCGGCAACCGCCAAAGCCGATGTGCCAATCGCAATGTGCGGACTGCGCACGCCGACAACATAGACCATCAAAGGCACGGCCAAGATCGATCCGCCGCCGCCCACCAGCCCGAGGGTGAACCCGACAGCAATACCGCTTAGCGCAGCAAGCAAGGTCTGGGCGGTGTCAATCACAACAGGTTCAACGGCAGTTTGAGATAGCTTACGCCGTTGGCCTCGGGCTCGGGCAGATGCCCGGCACGGATGTTCACCTGAACCGACGGCAGGATCAGCCGCGGCATGGCCAGGGTCGCGTCCCTGATTTCACGCATGGCAACAAAATCGTCCTCGCTCACCCCATCGTGAACCTGAACGTTGCCTTCGCGCTGAGCAGCGACGGTCGTTTCCCAGACATAGCTGCTGCGCCCCGGGGCGAGGTAATCGTGGCACAGGAACAACCGCGTTGCGCCCGGTAAGCCCATCAGCCGCCGGATCGAGCGATAGAGGGTGCGGGCATCCCCTCCCGGAAAGTCGCAGCGCGCCGTGCCGTAATCGGGCATGAACAGCGTATCGCCAACGAAGACCGCATCACCGATGACATAGGCCATGCAGGCGGGCGTATGGCCCGGGACGTGGAGCGCGATCGCAGGTATGGAGCCGAGCGAAAAGGTATCTCCGTCGCGCATCAGTCGATCGAACTGAGAGCCGTCCTGCGCGAAACCGGCAGGCTCGTTAAAGACCTTGGCGAAGGTTTGCTGAACCCGCGTAATCTCTGCCCCGATCACCACTTCGCCGCCCAGCCGAGCCTTCAGGAAGGGTGCCGCAGAAAGGTGGTCCGCATGGGCGTGAGTTTCTAGAATCCAGTCTACGCCGAGTTGCGCTGCCCCGACAAATTCAGCCACTGCCTGCGCCGAGCCGGTGGTCGTGCGGCCAGAGGCCTGGTCGAAATCAAGCACGGAATCGATGATCGCAGCCCGGCGACTGGCCGGATCGTAGACCACATGGGTGGCGGTGAAGGTCGCTTCATCAAAGAAGGTTCGCACGACCGGGCGATTGCCAATTTTGGCTGCTTCAACCTGGTTGATTGCCTGTTCGAGCACGGTGTCAGTCATTGGCCCGCTCCGGTCAGTGCATTGAGCCGCCAGGCTGTAACCTGACGGCGTCCTTCGGCATCAATCAGCGCTGTTTGCGCCTCTGTCGCTTCCCGTTCGGCATCGAGCACGGCCAAGGTTGGCTTCGCCCCAACCCGGGCTTCCAGACGAATGCCCCGCAGCGCTGCTTCGGCCGCTGTTACACGTGCCTGTGAGGCAACGAGCACTGCCTCTGCCGCAGTCAGACCATGCCAGCTATCGATCACCAAGCCTTCCAGGTTCTGCCGGGCCTGTCGCGCTCTGGCTTCGGCGCTGGCAAGTTCCGATGCTGCCGTCCGCGTATCGGCCGAGGTGCGCCCACCCGCAAACGGAGTCCAGCGCCCGCGCAGGCCAACCGAGGCGGAATTCGCCTTGTAACCGGGAAAAAACTGATCGCGGACATGGACGGCTTCGGCAAAGGCACCGATAGTCGGCATGCCTTGCGCCCTGGCACCGCGCTCAGCCGCCCGGGCAATGACCACACCTTGTTCCGCCTGCTTCAAGGCCGGATTGTTGGCCGCGGCAAGTTCGATTGCCTCAGCCAGGGAGGCCGGGACTGCGGGCAGTGCCGGCATCGGGGCAAGATTGCTCGGCGGCGAACCTGTGAGACGCGCATAGGCAGCTTCGGCTGACATTCTGCGACCACGGGCGGCAGCAAGCCCTGCTTCGGCTTCAGCCTTGCGCGCCATGGCCTGCGCGCGCTCAGAGCTGGAAATCTCTCCAACTTTGAAGCGCAGTCCGGCTTGCCGTTCAACCTCGCTCAGCTCTGCGACAAGCCGCTCACGGCTCTGTTCGATCTGGCGCGATGCCAGCACCTCTGCATAGGCTGCAACCGCCTGCACGCCCACATCGAGCCGGGCCTGCATGGTTCGGTAACGGGCCAGGTCAGCACCGCCCCGGGCCTGATCAACGGCCGACCGCACGCGTCCACCAGCGAACAGCGGCATCTCGGCCGTCGCCTGAAGCGCCAGCGGATTGACGTTATCCGCCGTGATCCCAAAAAAGCCATCATTGTCGATCCGGCCATAGCCCGCAGTGCCTTCAACCCGCAGCAGCGGATTGCCCTCGGCACGGGCTCGGTCGAGCCGTCCCGCTGCCGCCGCTTCGCCCGCCTCGGCCTCTGCCAAGGCAGGGGCAGTGGCCTGGGCAGCGGCGATGGCGGCAGCAAGGTCCTGCGCAGCTAGGGGTGGAGTGATCGCAGCGCAGGAAACGCAGAACAGCGTCAGAATGTCTCGGCGGATCGGTCGCATGTCAGTTGAACGAGTTGCCCGGCTTAACGCCCAGCTTCTTGAACACCATTGCCGCCGGACAGAACCCGGTGAAGCTGGCCTGGAACATGTTGAACCCGGCAAAAGCGGTCAGCCACAGCCAGGCCGGATGGACCCAGTGGGCCAGCGCCAGACTGGCCAGAACGACTACCCCGGCGAAACGGAAAACGGCTGAATCAAGGGTCATGACAGACCTCCTTTACTTAAAGCGCAACTTGCGGATACCCAGCGCGTGGAGCGCGAGCTTTTCGTAAAAGGGTTCGCTGGTCCCGCGGCGGACCTTGTG
>CAZCRC010000216.1:0-4258 GCA_964500995.1 uncultured Actinomycetes bacterium | reverse complement strand
GACGTAGCCGGTCTGTTCGCCGGGGAAGTCCAAACCGGTGGGTTCACCGACGCCGAACCGCTTGAGGTACTCGTAGAGTTTCTTTCCGCCGATCTTGTCCGCCGCCAGAACCGTACCGATGTTGCTGGACTCAGCCAGAACCCCGGCCAGAGTGAGTTGGAGCCCCCCGTGCTCATGGGAGTCCTTGAACGTCTGCCCGCCTCGGAACAGTGACGGCGGGACCGAGATCCGAGAACGGGGCTTGAGTTTGCCCTCGTTCAGAACCGCCGCGATCGACATCAACTTGGTCGTCGAGCCGGGTTCCATGGCCCACGTCACCGGCTTGTTGGCCCATTCGGCGGGACTGACGGTGTCCGGCTCGAGCGGGTCGAACGCCGGCGCTGTCGCCATCGCCAGGATGCGCCCCGTTCCGACCTCGAGGACGACGACGGTGCCGAAATCCGATCCGGAAGCCTTGGTCTGCTTGGCCAGTGCCTCCTGGGCCGCCCACTGCAGGTCGGAGTCGATCGTCAGGGTCACGTTGCTGCCCGGGACCGGATCGACCTGTTGGACGTCCGACGTCGGGATCTCGGTACCGCCCGCTGCTTGCTCGAACGTCACACTGCCCGGCGTCCCGGCCAGGAGACTGTCCAAGCCGGACTCCAGGCCCACGGCGCCGTGTCCTTCGGCATTCGTGAAACCGATGACGTTCGACGCCAGCTCGCCGTTGGGGTAGTCCCGGATCGTGCGTCGCTCACTGAAGATCCCCTGCAGGATCACCGGATCGTTGCCCGCGGCCTCCCGCCACGTCTGGATGCTGCGCCAGACCTGGGGATCAGTCGCCTTCTTGAGGTAGGTGAAGCGACTCTCGCCGGTGAGAAGCGGCTGCAACTCCGCGGGATCCATGCCGATGATCGGGCCCAGGACGGCTGCGGTCTGCGCCGGATCCTCGACCAGGGTCTGGTCCGCGGTGATGTCACGGACCTCGATGGTGGTGGCCAGCGGCCGCCCCTGGATGTCGGTGATCTCGCCCCTGGTCGCCGGAATGTCCTGGGTGATGATCCGCTGGTTCAGGGCCGCTGCCGCGAGGTCGGGCCCCCGCAATGTCTGCAGTTCGACGAGCCGGGCGGCGAAAAGGCTGAGCACGAACGCGAAGGCGATGATGAGCACCCGCATGCGACGCCGCGAGTCGGCAAGCGGGAAAGGCTTGTTCGTGGGCGGCGGTGGGCCGGCAACCCGACGGGTCCGGGGACGTTCCGGTGCGGGAGCGCTCATCGGCCACCCCCACTCACAACCGCGCGATCGTAGGCCGTCACGCCTTCGGGTTCGCCGCCCAAAACGGCACCATCCGCATCGTCAGCGGCCCGCGGGGAGTCGGCGTCACTCGACTGCGGTTGCGCTGCATCGGGCACCGTCGCCGTCGGATCGGTGACACCCGTGTCGGTACTGGTGGTGTCGGTGGTATCGGTGCTGTCGGCCGCCGGGTCGAGCGGGACGACAGCCGTCGCGTCGATGGGTTGCCCGGTCGTGGGATCGATGATGACCACGGCGGTCTCTGGTGCGACTCCCGTGGCGCCGGTGACCTCGCCGGCAGGAAGGGGCACACCCAGGATCTGCCCCGTCATCACGTCGAAGTACGCCGTCGTGGCGGCCGGGACCAGGCCCGCCTCACGCGCCGCTTCTCGGACCCGGGTGGGGGACGACAGCCGCTCGACCTCTTGCCGCAACGCTTGCTCCTGCTCGCCGAGCAGAATCTGGTCGGACCGCAACCGAGCCTGTTCGAAGGAACCGGCAGCGAGGCTGTTGTTGATGAGGAGGAGTCCGAGAAGGCCGGCCGCAAGCAACCCTGCAATCAGCCCGAGGAACGGCAATGACGACACTCGCCGGCCCGTGGCCGACCTCGTGGGGCGCGTGACCTGGGGGCCGCGGTCACGCTCGACGGCGTCAGGATCGGGGTGGCGGCGGGTGGGGCGGCGCAGCCGTCCGGGAGTGGGGGGCGCAGTGGTGGTCACGCGGCCACCTCCCATCGTGGGGGGACGGGTCGGGTCACGGCGGCCACCCGCAACCGAGCGGACGCGGCCCGCGGATTCGCACTGATCTCGGAGTCGGCGGGTTTCTCCGCGCCCCGGGTGACCAGCTGAAGGAAGGGCTGCAGTTCCACCGGGACGATCGGCAGAGCGGGCGGCACCACCGGGTGCGCACCCGAGTGGAAGGCCTGCTTGACGATGCGGTCCTCCAGGGAGTGGTACGACAGAACCGCCATCCGGCCGTGGGGGCGAAGGGCTCTGATGCCGCGCTCGAGCCCGAGCCGCAACGCGCCCAACTCGTCGTTGACTTCGATGCGCAGCGCCTGGAAGACGCGCTTGGCGGGGTGACCTTTGCGCCGTGCGGCCGCAGGGACGGCCGCGGCGCACAGGTCGGCCAGTTCGGTCGTGGTGGTGATCCGCCCAGCAGAGCGTTGGTCGGCGATGCGACGGGCGATTCGGCGCGCGAAGCGCTCCTCGCCGTACTGCTGAAACACCCGAGCCAACTCCTCTGGGCTGTAGTCGTTCACCACGTCCTCGGCCGTGACCTGGGAGTGCAGATCCATCCGCATGTCCAGGAGAGTGTCTCGACTGTAAGCGAACCCCCGTTCGTCGCTGTCCAACTGCAGGCTAGACACGCCGAGGTCGAACAGAACTGCTGCAGCCCGGTCGGTGCCTGCCGCTTCCAGGGCACCGGGGATGTCATCGAAGACCGACCGGAACGGTACGAAACGGTCACCGAAGGCGGCGAGTCGTTCGGTCGCCAGTGCGAGGGCCTGTTGGTCGCGGTCGATGCCGACCACCCGGATGTCCGGGAAGACCTGCAGGAGGTGCTCCGTGTGGCCGCCCAACCCGACCGTGCCGTCGATGACGACCCCGGCGGGGTCGGTGACGAGTGCGCCGGCCAGCAACTCCGTGATGCGGTCGCGCAGGACGGGGACGTGACTGAACCCGCGTGGGGGTGACTCCATGTCCACCATGGTCCCTCCTGCGGCTGTCCGGGCCGACCGTGCCATCAGGTCCCCTCCCGCCTCCCCCGGCGCTGGGGAAGCGCGCCGGGAGGATGCCTGGGGTGGGGCGGGTGTCCGGCCGTCGGGGAAGTACGGCCGGGTGAACTGCGGGCGGAGGCCTCACAGCACGGTCGGAACTAGAACAACCCGGGGACCACCTCCTCGCCGAGCTCGGAGAAGGACTGCTCCTGCGCCGCCAGGTACTGCTCCCAGGCGGGGGCGTTCCAGATCTCGGCAGTGGCACCGTTGCCCGCGATCACAACGTCGCGGTCCAACCCGGCGTAGTCGCGCAGTTGCTGGGGCAGGCTGATGCGGCCCTGCTTGTCGGGCACTTGGTCGAAGGCTCCCGAGAACAGCACCCGCAGGTAGGACCGAACCGCTGCATTGGACCGGGACGCCTCGTTGAGGCGCTGCGCATAGGTGGCGAACTCCGCTTCGGGCCACAGCACCACGCAGTTGTCCTGGCCCTTGGTGAGCACGATGCCCGTCGTGAGTTCGTCGCGGAACTTGGCGGGAAGAACCACTCGGCCCTTGTCGTCGAGGCGCGGGGTGTGCGTGCCGAGAAGCATCTCGCACCTCCCCTTCGTGACCCAGGTTCAGCACCATGGTCGTGATCTCCACAGTGCCCCACTTTATTCCACTTCCCCCCACTGTCAACCGCTACCGCCCCATCAATGGGCAAACCGGGCAGCAGGTGGGCGCGACACGTCCCCCAGTCCCCGCTAATTCACGCTCCGTAACGCGCATCACGCTGCGTTGAGGTCCTACTGTCAGTCATGACCACCCGGACGTTCACTGCCCTGTCCTTGACCGCAGCGCTTGCGGTGGCTCCGGGCCTCGCTCAGGCCGCGACCTGGGGCGGGTCGGCCAACGGGGGCGATCCCAACGTCAACTACGCCTATCCGAACGTCTCGATCCTGTTCCAGCAGAACAGCAATCGGGTGGGACTACGCAACGCCCAGGTGCTGATGGAATGCGTCGATCGCAGCGACGCAACGGTGAGCATCGCCGCATTCAGCGCGGGCGGACCCACCGGATACTCCGCGCCCCTACGACTCAACCGCTGGCGCAAGGAGTTCGTGAGCACATCCGGTGGCCGTACCGGTCAGGTCACGGTGACAGCTCGGATGCGGCCCAATGGTCGCGGGACGGCCCGCGTCGTCGTCGAGGCAATCGGCCGAGACGACAGCACCGGCGGCATCATCGACGACTGTCGCGCGGACGTGACCTTCGATCTGCGGCGCT
>CAZCRC010000215.1:1359-4259 GCA_964500995.1 uncultured Actinomycetes bacterium | reverse complement strand
CCCAGCCCAAGGGCGACCCGATCGTGTTCAGCGTCGACGAGGGAGTCCGCGCCGACACCACCACCGACTCACTGGCCAAGTTGCGCCCCGCCTTCAGCAAGGACGGCACCATCACCGCGGGGTCCTCGTCGCAGATTTCCGACGGCGCCGCAGCCGTGGTCGTGATGAGCAAGGCCAAGGCCGAAGAGTTGGGACTGACCTGGATCGCCGAGATCGGCGCCCACGGCATCGTGGCCGGACCGGATGCATCGCTGCAGGAGCAGCCCGCCAACGCGATCCTCAAGGCCTGCGAGAAGGAGGGCATCACGCCCGCCGACTTGGACCTGCTGGAACTGAACGAAGCCTTTGCCGCGGTGGGTCTGGTGTCGAGCAAGAAGCTCGGGGTCGACGCCGACAAGGT
This sequence comes from uncultured Actinomycetes bacterium, assembly GCA_964500995.1. Classification (GTDB taxonomy): domain Bacteria; phylum Actinomycetota; class Actinomycetes; order S36-B12; genus CAIWTL01. Next base: position 3,859 of record CAZCRC010000215.1, on the reverse strand, counting down.
CAACGTCAACGGCGGTGCGATCGCCATGGGGCACCCGGTCGGGATGTCCGGGGCCCGCATCGTGCTGCACCTGGCCCATGAACTCAAGCGTCGTGGCGGTGGCGTCGGCGCCGCTGCCCTGTGCGGCGGTGGCGGTCAGGGCGATGCCCTGATCGTTCGCGTGCCATCGGCCTGATCGCGACCGTCCCATGCGCGTGCTCGACCCGCCCTCGGCGGCGCAGCGAGCACGCGCTGGGGACCGTCGGGCACTCGCCCGGTTGATCTCCGCGGTCGAGGAGGGCGGCCAGATGGCTGCCGAGATCGCCCGACTCCTGCCACCTGTCGCCACAGCCCACGTGGTGGGCATCACCGGCTCACCCGGGGTCGGCAAGTCGACCACCACCGCTGCGCTGATCGCCGAATGGCGCGATCGCGGCCTGACCGTGGCCGTCGTCGCCGTCGACCCCTCGTCGCCCTTCACCGGGGGTGCGCTCCTGGGTGACCGGGTCCGGATGGAGTCCCACAGCACGGACGACGGCGTCTACATCCGCTCCATGGCGGCGCGGGGTCAGTTGGGTGGATTGTCGGCTGCGACGCCGGCAGCCGTCCAAGTGCTGGCCGGGTGTGGTTTCGACGTCGTCGTCATCGAGACAGTCGGTGTGGGCCAGAGCGAGGTCGACATCGTGCGCTACGCCGACACCGTGGTGATCCTGCAGGCGCCCGGGATGGGGGATCGCATCCAAGCCACCAAGGCCGGACTCCTCGAGATCGGCGATGTGTTCGCTGTCAACAAGTCCGACCGTCCGGGTGCCAATCTGACCAAGCGGGAACTCGTGGCCATGGTCTCGGCCAAACCGCTGGCTCCCGGTCAGTGGCGCCCGCCGGTGTTGCCCATCGTGGCCACCACCGGCGAGGGGATAGGGAGGCTCGTGGACACGATCGGGGAGCACCAGAAAGCCGGTGAGGTCACCGGCTCGATCCAGCAGCGCCGCCGCGACCGGGTAGCGGCCCAGATCAGCGCCTTGGCGCAGGACCAGTTGCAGCTCGCCATCAACCAACAACGGGAGGCCGTTGACCAGTTGGCCGCTGAGGTTCTGGCTGGCCGGACCGACGCCTACCGCGCCGCAGCGGATGTGCTGTCGGACGTGGGATGGCGAACATGAATCCGCGGGGTGGCTTGGTCTCCGACAGTCCATTCGCCGCCGTCCGCGCCCGCTGGCTGCCGCTGGTGGCGCTCGGGACGATGGTGGCGCTCGTCGTCGTGACGGCGGTGGTCGGTGGCGTCTTCGACGTCTCGCTGGATACCGACGAGGCGCTGGCGGCGATGCTGTATCTGCCGCTGATCGGTTGGACGCTGTGGGTGGCCTGGCGGCACCAGATCCGGCTACGGGTGTTCTTCCGCTGGCCACGCATCGGTCGGTACTGGTGGGTGGTGCTGGGCATGACGCTGGCGCTGTTCGCGTTCTCGATCGGGGCGGGAAACATCACCAGTGCCCTCTTCCCCGACTACACGGCCAGTGCGGAGGTCACGACCGACCCCGGGTTCGCGGTTCTGTTCATCTCGCTGGTGGTGCTGCCACCGTTGGTCGAGGAGGTGATCTTCCGGGGAATGCTGTTGGAGCGGTGGGCCGCGAAATGGCGCCTCGGCGTTGCGATCATCGTCCAAGCGGTCGCGTTCGGGGTGTTGCACGTGGACCCGGTCGGGGCGGGCATGTTCGGCGTCGTGATGGCCCTGATGTATCTGCGGACCCGCTCGTTGTGGGTCCCGATCGTCATGCACGCCCTCAACAACGGGACAGTCCTGGCATTCGTGTTCCTTGTGGGTGACAGCGCCTCGGAGCAGGAGCCGCCCGGCCTGATCGAGGCGCTCATCGCCGGGACGATCTTCATGGCCATCAGCCTGCCGTTCCTGATCCTCTTCCTGGTCCGGAACTGGCCGGATGCGCGAACCCTGACGCCCTACGAAGTCTCGTTGGGGGGAACTGCTGCCTTGCCACCGCGTCACATCGGGCCCGTGCGCGTCGTCGAAGGTCCGTTCGATATCGCGGGTCGCAGTGGCCGACTCTGGCTGGACCCCGACCGGCTGCTGGTGATTGCTGATCGACGGGGGCGGCAGACGCTGACAGCCGCACCCTGGGGTGCGTTGCACTCGTCGGGAGTCAGTCCCGACGCACGCGTGCTGCGGATCGTGGCGCGCGACGGCACCGTGGTCGCGTTGGAGTTGCCACAGCGTTCCATGCGAATCCGGGTCGCGATCGCGGCGGCAGTCGCCGACCGCATCGAGGCCGCCAGGCAGGCCCCGGTGGCGGTGGCACCACCTGACACAATGCCCAGATGAGTAGTTCCGACCTTCCACCGAACGTGCCGTTGAATGTCCGGGGTGCCGTGGACCTGGGCGCCCTTGCCGCGCAGCGCGAGGCGCAGGAACGCGCCGCCCAGACAGGCGCAGGCGGCGCGGCTCCCGCGGTCGTCGACGTCACCGAGGAGACATTCGAGGCGGCCGTCCTGCAGCAATCCAGGA
>CAZCRC010000215.1:0-1349 GCA_964500995.1 uncultured Actinomycetes bacterium | reverse complement strand
GCCGACCGCCGTCACACGCGGTTCGTTCGCCGAGGTCGTACTGGACCTGTGGGCATCGTGGTGTCAGCCGTGCAAGACGCTGTCGCCGATCCTCGAAGCCCTGGCTGCCGAGTACGGTGGCCGATTCGTGCTCGCCAAGGTCGACGTGGACGCCAACCAGCGCATCGCCCAGGCCTTCCAGGTGCAGTCCATCCCGTCGGTGTTCGCCGTCATCCAGGGTCAGCCGCTGCCACTGTTCCAGGGGGCGTTGCCCCAGCCACAGGTCCGGCAGTACATCGACGCGCTGCTGGCCGAAGCCGCCAAGGTGGGGGTCACCGGCACCGTGTCGGCGGCGCCAGTGGCGGAGGTGGCACCGACGGAACCGCCCGAGCCGACCGTCGACCCACTCGAAGAGGCCGCGTACTCCGCGATGGAGTCGGGGGACTGGGCGGCTGCCGAGGACGCGTTCCGAGCCTTGGTGGATCAGGCGCCCGACAACGAGCCGGCGCGCGTGGGGCTGGTGACCGCAGCCCTGTACCGACGCATCGGCGATGTCGACCAAGCCGCAGCCGTTGCCGCTGCCGACGCCGCGCCCGCTGACGTTGCCAAGCAGGTGTTGGCTGCCGACATCCAAGCCGCAGGCGGAGACGTGGCGGGGGCGTTCCAACGCCTCGTCGACACGGTTCGCATCACCGCGGGGGACGACCGCGCCGCCGCCCGCGCTCACTTGATCGACCTGTTCGACGTCGTGGGTCCGCAGGATCCCCGGGTGGCGACTGCCCGCAGTGCACTCGCGAACGCGCTGTTCTGAGCGCTGCCGCGCACGACGTGACCGGCAGCGCCCGGTAGGTTGTCCCTCATGAGTGATGCTGCCGAAGAGTTCCTGGAACGTGTGCTGGCCCACGAGGACAAGTTGTCGCGGGACAAGTTCAACTACACGTCGTGGAAGTTCGAGAACCGTCCGACCAGTGAAGGGGTCGGGATCCTGCCCGGCCTCGAGGTCGACACGGAGACGATTGCGGCGCACATCTTGGACGTCGAGAACTACCCCGGCAACGTCAAGTACGTCGAGTCCACCGAGATCGTCGACCGCCGCTCACCCACTGATGTCACCTATATCCAGCGGATGAACCTGCCAGTCCTGGGCAAGATCCAGGTCCAGATCAACCTGGCTGACTACGGCGAGCGGGATGGCTGGCACGTCATCGCCTGGGACCAGGACGACGCCGGCACCCAGCAGCTGAACAAGAAGCAGGGTGCCCGCACTGCCTACAACCTGGGGGCATGGTTGCTGCAGCCGGATGCCGTGAGTTACGCGTTGTCCTCCGCGCCGCTGAAGTCGGACATGAACACGTTGAAGTACATGGCCA
>CAZCRC010000214.1:0-4272 GCA_964500995.1 uncultured Actinomycetes bacterium | reverse complement strand
CTGGACCATCACCCCCACCCCACGACACATGTGGCGCAAACGACAATGAGGCCGAATCAGCCAGGCCGTCAGGTCGAGGCTGGCTTGTCGTTGACGTACTTCGCCAGGTGCTGGCCGGTCAGGGTCGACTGCTCGGCGACCAGTTGGGCCGGGGGTCCCTCGAACACGATCTGCCCACCATCGTGTCCGGCACCCGGGCCGAGGTCGATGATCCAGTCCGCGTGGGCCATAACCGCCTGGTGATGTTCGATGACGATCACCGACTTGCCGGAGTCGACGAGCCGGTCGAGGAGTCCCAGCAGTTGCTCAACGTCTGCCAGGTGGAGTCCCGTCGTCGGTTCGTCGAGCACATACACGTCGCCCTTGCCCGCCATCTGTGTGGCCAGCTTCAGGCGCTGTCTCTCGCCGCCGGAGAGGGTGGTGAGCGGTTGACCGATGCTCAGATACCCCAGCCCGACATCGGCCAGCCGCGCGACGATCGTGTGGGCAGCCGGCAGGCGGGAGTCACCCTCAGCGAAGAACCCCTCAGCCTCGGTGACCGACATCGCCAGCACCTCGCTGATGTTCTTGCCGCCGAAGTGGTACTCCAGCACGCTCGCCTGGAACCGCCGCCCCTCGCACTCCTCACACGTCGTGGCGACCCCCGCCATCATGGCCAGGTCCGTGTAGATCACGCCCGCGCCGTTACACGCGGGGCAGGCGCCCTCGGAGTTCGCGCTGAACAGCGCCGGCTTGACGTCGTTGGCCTTGGCGAAGGCCTTTCTGATCGGATCCAGCAGCTTGGTGTAGGTCGCGGGATTACTGCGACGAGAGCCGCGGATCGCCGACTGATCCACCGACACGACCCCTTCTTGGCCCGCCACGAATCCGTCGATCAACGAGCTCTTCCCTGAACCCGCCACACCGGTCACCACGACCAGCACTCCCAGTGGGATGTCGACATCGACGTCCTTGAGGTTGTGCGAGGTGGCGCCACGCACCTCAAGAGTTCCGGTGGCGGGCCGGGGCATGTCCTTGAGGCGGGCGCGGTCGTCCAGGTGGGTGCCCGTCAGGGTCCCGCTGTTGCGCAGGCCGTCGATGGATCCCTCATAGACCACTTCGCCGCCAGCGGATCCTGCCCCCGGGCCCAGATCGACGACGTGGTCGGCGATCGCGATCGCCTCAGGCTTGTGTTCGACCACCAGCACGGTGTTGCCCTTGTCCCGCAACTGCAGCAGGAGTTGGTTCATCCGTTCGATGTCGTGGGGATGCAGCCCGATCGTCGGCTCATCGAAGACGTAGGTGACATCGGTCAGCGACGACCCCAGATGCCGGATCATCTTCGTGCGCTGCGCCTCGCCGCCCGAGAGGGTGCCCGCCGGCCGGTCCAGCGACAGGTACCCGAGTCCGATCTCGACGAAGGAGTCCAACGTCTGGCGCAGGGTGTCCAGCAACGGCGCCAACGTGGGCTCTTCGAGACCCCGCACCCACTCGGCCAAGTCGCTGATCTGCATCGCGCAGGCGTCCGCGATCGAGGTGCCCTTGATCGTCACCGACCGAGCGGCCTCGTTCAGGCGGGTCCCGTCGCAGTCCGGGCACGTCGTGAACGTGACCGCCCGCTCCACGAATGCCCGGATATGGGGCTGCATTGCGTCGACGTCCTTGGACAGGAACGACTTCTGGATCTTGGGGATCAGTCCCTCGTACGTCAGGTTGATGTTGTCGACCTTGACCTTGGTGGGCTCCTTGTACAGCAGGTCGTTGAGTTCCTTCTTTGTGTACTTGTTGATCGGCTTGTCGGGGTCAAGGAATCCGGAAGCGCTGAAGATGCGGCCCATCCAGCCATCGGCGGTATAGCCGGGAATGGTCAACGCGCCTTCGTTCAGCGACTTCGTGTCGTCGTAGAGCGCTGTGCGATCGAAGTCGGTCACCGTGCCCATACCTTCGCACCGCGGACACATCCCGCCCGTGATCGTGAACGTGCGACGTTCCTTCACCGTCGCGTCCCCTCGCTGCGTCGTGATGGCCCCAGCGCCACTGGCCGACGCCACGTTGAACGAGAAGGCCTGCGCCGACCCGATGTGCGGCGTGCCCAGCCGACTGAACAAGATCCGCAGCATCGCATTCGCGTCAGTCGCGGTACCCACGGTGGAACGGACGTTCGCCCCCATGCGCTCCTGGTCCACGATGATCGCCGTGGTGAGCCCCTCGAGGACGTCGACGTCTGGGCGCGCCTGCGATGGCATGAAGCCTTGCAGGAACGCGCTGTATGTCTCGTTGATCAGTCGCTGCGACTCGGCGGCGATCGTGCCGAACACGAGCGAACTCTTGCCTGAACCGGAGACCCCCGTGAACACGGTCAGTCTTCGCTTGGGTAGTTCGACGTCGACGCCTTTGAGGTTGTTCTCGCGGGCGCCGTGCACCCGGATCAGGTCGTGGCTGTCGGCGGGGTGTTCGCTCGCCGCGGTCCGAGGCGTCATCAGTCCTCCATGAGGTTCAAGGGTCGCCGGGATTCTGGCACCGACGCCCACTCTCGCCGCAACCTACGACAGGAGGACCAGTTGCCATGTCCACACCCCCGAAGTGCCCCGGGTTGTCCACATCCCGGCAGCCTTCACGTCCGGCGACTCAACCGTGCAACACCATGGCCGAGCGGACAGGAGGACATATGTATGCCATCGAGATCACCGTTCAAGGAACCGTTGCCAGCGATGTGGAAACCAAAGTCACCGAGTCGGGCAGGTCGCTGAGCAAGTTCCGACTCGCCGCCAACGAGCGGGTGCAGGACCGGCAGACCGGGGAGTGGAAGGACCTGCCCACGACGTGGCTGTCCGTGACGTGCTGGGGCAGGCTTGCCGACCACGTCACGCAGAGCCTGGTCAAGGGGACACCAGTCGTGGTTCAGGGGCGCCTACGCGAACGGCGTTACGACCGCGAGGTTTCCGGAGTGAGCGTCCCGGGGTCGTCGTTGGACCTCACCGCACGAGTCGTGGGGCCCGACCTGAACAAGGGCGTCGCTCAGTTCCGGCGCACAAAATCGCCGGCCGTCCGCCGTGCCGAGGAGCGGGCTCTGGCCGAGGCCGGGTTCGCGTCCGCGGCGGCCCAGCCGTTTGTGCCGGACTCGTCCTGATCGGCGTCGGTGAACCGCGCCTGGGCAGTGAAGTGCGCCTTACGCGTGGCCCGCCGGATCGCGCGCAGCATCGGCCCCCCGACGAAGGCGATCAGGACGATGATCCCGATGGCTCGGGGAATGTCGAAGCCCAACGATGTCAGCAGACAGAAGGCCAGGAACCGGCCGAGATTCGCGGTGAGCGGGTCCCCAGGAACGAACGAGATCGCAGCGTCCGCTCCGGTCAGGAAGGGCCAGAACCACATGTTCAACAGGAATCCGTACAGCACTCCGCTGACGGCGCCGTAGCCGGCGAGCATGGCGACTTCAATCCGACCGGAGCACCGGGGCAGCAGACCGGCACCCATGCCGAGCCACGCGGCTCCGAGCATCTGGAACGGCAGCCACGGCCCCACGCCGCCGGTCAACAGCGCGGATCCGAACATTCCCACGAGTCCCAGTGCGAATCCGAACCCAGGGCCGAGTGCACGACCGCCGAGGATGAGGACGATGAACATCGGCTGGAATCCAGAGACGCCCGAGCCCAGCGGGCGCAGCGCCGCAGCGCAGGCGGCCAGCACACCCAACATCGCCAACGCCTTGGCGTCGAGCTGCCCGGACACCACCTCGTTGGTGACCACCACGACCAGCATGGTCAGCACGGCTGCGAACAACAGGGGAGCGTCGGCGCTGTGGGCCAGGTCGGACTCCGCCGGGGCGAACAGCGGCCACACGAACATGGTCAACCCGACGAGGGACACGAGCAGCAAGACGATTGTGGAGCGTCCGGACAGGGCCAACGGGCGGGGAGCGGGAGTCACGACGGCACCCCCTCGGGCAGGGCAGCACGCACCTCGGCCACCGTCAGCAACGGCCGCGGGGCGAGGATCTTGGCGACCTGCGGGGCGAACGTCGGAGACGACACGGCCCCCGCGCGGGCGTCGGTGTCCAACACCACCTCGCCATCGGCGAGCATCATCATGCGGGTGCAGACGTCAGCGACGAGTTCCACGTCGTGCGTGGCCACGACGACGGCTTCGCCGCGGGCGGCCCGCTCCCGGATCAACGAGGCCAACTGCTCCTTGGCGGTGTAGTCCAAGCCACGGGTGGGCTCGTCGAGGACGAGCAGTCGCGGCTGATTCACCATCATGATCGCCAGCACCAGGATCAGCCGGGTTCCTTCG
>CAZCRC010000213.1:0-4282 GCA_964500995.1 uncultured Actinomycetes bacterium | reverse complement strand
CAGGCGTCAATGCTGTCGCCCTGTCTCCGGACGGCAAGGACCTTTACGCCACGTCGTTGTCCAGTGCCAGTTTGACCTCGTTCAGTCGCTCGTCCACCGGTGGCATCACGCAGAAGACGGACTTGGCGGGGTGCTCAGTGAACCGGGCGCCCTTGGCCTCGTCCACGTGCCGCTACGTGCGCCACATGTCCCAGCCGGAGGGCCTCGTGGTCGCGCCCGGTGGACGCAACGTGTACGTGACTGCCTACAAGACCGGGGCCGTCACGGTCTACGACCGCGACCCGAAATCCGGGGTGGTCCTGCAGAAGCGGGGGGCCGCGGGATGTGTCGGCGCACCGGCTGGCTGCACGAAGGGCAGAGCGCTGGCAGGCGCGAGTTCCGCGGACGTGAGCCCCGACGGCCGGTTCGTCTACGTGACCGCTTTTGACAGCAACGCCGTGGTGGTTCTCGAACGGTGCAGTTCGAAGTGCCGCCCCCATTCGGGAGGGGCGCTCGGGTGACGACCCGCGACGACCAGAACGACGGACGACGCACGACCGAACCAGGGAGATCCGACATGGACGAGCAGCGCAGCGACGCCGTGACCGAGGGCCTCGGTCGACGCGGGTTCTTGGGACTGATGGGCCTGACGGCCGGAGCCGCCGCCATGGGTGGGGTCACTGCCGCTGACCCGGCCGCTGCGGCCCGGAAGTCCGATTTCCGCCCCCGCGGCAGACTCAAGCGCCGACCCAACTTTCTGATCATCATGGTCGACGAGTTGCGATATGCCCCGGTGTACGAGTCGCTGCAGTTGCAGAAATGGCGCGGTCGGGAGTTGAAGAACATCAACAGCCTCCGGCGGCAGGGCATGGAGTTCCACAACCACCACATCATGTCGATGGCGTGCACGCCGAGTCGCACGTCGATCTTCACCGGACAGTACCCGTCGTTGCACGGGGTGAGTCAGACCTCGGGGGCGGCGAAATCGTCCATCGAACAGGACATGTACTGGTTGGATCCCACGACAGTTCCCACGATGGGTCACTACTTCCGGGCCGCGGGATACGACACCTTGTACAAGGGCAAATGGCACGTCTCCGAGGACGACCTGTGGCAGCCGGGGACGTACAACCCGCTTCCCTCCTACGGCCCGAACGGAGTCCCGAGCAAGCACCTGGAGGACATCTACCTCGAAGCCGAGATCCTCGACAAGTACGGCTTCATCGGCTGGATCGGTCCGGAGCCACACGGCGCGAGTCCGCTGAACTCCGGGTCATCGGGACCCAACGGACGTGGCCGGGACGAGGTGTACGCCCGCTGGGGCGCGCAGGAGGTCCGCAAGTTGCGGTCCAACAACAAGCCGTGGCTGCTCGTGACCTCATTCGTCAACCCGCACGACATCACGCTGTGGGGTGAGTTGACCCTGTTGCAGCAGCAGTTCTACCTGGCGCAGCAACTGCAGGGATCCACGGTCCCGTTCGACCTGTTCGACAGTCGCTACACGGACTCGGCGAACGAGACGTTGGCCAACAAACCTGCAGCGCAGAAGAGTTTCGTCGACTTGTACCCCCAGGTGTTCCAGCCGATCAACAACAACAGCGCCTACCACCGCTTCTACTACCAACTGCAGGCCGAGGTGGACAAGCACATCGGTCGGGTGCTGGACGCGGTCAGAGAGAGCGACGAGCGGTTCCAACAGGACACCATCGTGATCTTCCTGTCCGATCATGGTGAGTTGCTGGGCGCGCACGGCGGGATGCACCAGAAGTGGCACAACGCGTACGACGAAGCCATCAAGGTTCCGTTCGTGATCAACAACCCGGTGTTGTTCCCCGAGGGGCGCGACACCGACGTCCTGACCTCGCACGCCGACCTGATCCCCACGATGCTGGGCCTGGCGGGTGTCGATCCGAAGAACCTGCAGAAGCAGTTGCGGGCGACCCACACCCAGGTGCGCCCGCTCCCTGGTCGCGATCTCACGCCACTACTATTGGGGGAGAAGCCCCCCAAGCGCTACAACGCCCCGCAGTACTTCATGACCGACGACATGGTCTCGAGCGGGTTCTACAACACGGCGCCCAGCGGTATGCAGTATGCGCCGGTCGTTCAGCCCGCCCACGTCGAGACGGTCATCGCCTACCTGCCGACGGGCAAGGGCGGTGCCAAGGAGCAGTGGAAGTACAGCAGGTACTTCGACAACACCGCCTTCTGGAGTTCCCCCGGCACCAAGGACGTCTTCACGATCGTCAAGGGACTGGCGAACCAGGCGGGTGACCACGAGGCCGTGACCACGGTCAAGACCACGCCGGTGGCCGATCAGATCGAGGTCTACAACGTCACCCTGGATCCCACTGAGATGACGAACCTCGCCGACGACCCCGCGTCAGCGGCCACCGTCGCCCGACTGCAGAAGTTGCTGAACGGGCAACGCAAGAAGAAGCGACTCCAGCCCAAGACGCTGCCCCGGTACCAGGGCCCACCCGGCGGCATCGGCGTCTGACCGGACGCTCCTTCGGGTCACTTCGGGTCACTTCGGGTCACTGGGCCGAGTCGATACCGAACATCATCGCGCGCTTGACCTGCTGGATCGCGGTCGTGACCTGGATCCCTCGGGGGCATGCGTCCGTGCAGTTGAAGGTGGTCCGGCAGCGCCACGCGCCCTCGGACTGGTTCAAGATCTCCAGTCGCTGCGGGCCACCCTCGTCTCGGCTGTCGAAGATGAACCGGTGTGCGTTGACGATGGCAGCCGGCCCGAAGTACTGCTCGTCGGTCCAGAACACCGGACACGAGCTGGTACACGCGGCGCAAAGGATGCACTTGGTGGTGTCATCGAAGATCGCCCGATCCTCCGCCGACTGAAGTCGTTCCTTGGTGGGCTCCTGACCGGTCGTGATCAGGAACGGTTTCACTTTGCGGTACGCCGCCATGAAGGGCTCCATGTCGACGATGAGGTCCTTCTCGACCGTGAGTCCCTTGATGGGTTCCACGGTGATGGGCTTCTTGGTGTTGAGGTCCTTGACCAGGGTCTTACAGGCCAAGCGGTTCTTGCCGTTGATGCGCATGGCGTCGGAGCCGCAGATGCCATGGCCGCACGACCGACGGAATGTCAGGGAGCCGTCCTGCTCCCATTTGATCTTGTGCAGGCAGTCCAGGATCCGGTCGGTCGGAAAGACCGAGATCGTGAACTCCTGCCAGAAGTGCTGGTCGCTGACGTCGGGGTCGAAGCGTCGCACTTTCAGCGTCACGTCGAACGCAACGGGATCCGGCACCTCGGGCGGTGCGTGGTCGGTGGCGGCAGCGGGGGAGTCGATTGTCATCAGTACTTACGCTCCATCGGCTGGTAGCGGGTCACGACCACTGGTTTGTAGTCGAGGCGGGTCACGACCCGACCGTCGGTGTCGCTCTCGCGATAGGCCATCGTGTGGCGCATGAAGTTCACGTCGTCACGGGTCTGGTAGTCCTCACGGGCGTGGCCACCGCGCGATTCCTTGCGGGCCAGGGCTCCGATGACCAGGACCTCGGCCAGATCAAGCAGGAAGCCCAGTTCGACGGCCTCGAGCAGATCCGTGTTGTAGCGCTTGCCTTTGTCCTGCACCGAGATGTTGCGGTACCGGTCCTTCAGTGCCTGGACGTCGGTCAGCGCCTGCTTGAGCGTTGCTTCGGTCCGGTACACCTGGGCATTCATGTCCATGGTCTCCTGCATGGCGCGGCGCAGGTCTCCCACCCGCTCCGTCCCGGAGCCGTCCAGCAGTCCTGCGAGCAGCCCGCGGACTTCGGCGTCGGGGTCATCGGGCAGGGGGGCGTAGTCGACCGTTGCGCTGTACTCGGCAGCTGCGATCCCCGCGCGGCGGCCGAACACATTGATGTCCAGCAGCGAGTTCGTGCCCAGCCGGTTGGACCCGTGTACCGACACACAGGCCACTTCCCCTGCGGCGTACAACCCGGGTACGACGTCGGTGTTGTTGGCCAGTACTTCGGTGGTGATGTTGGTGGGAATGCCGCCCATGGCGTAGTGCGCGGTGGGGAACACGGGCACGAGTTCGGTGATGGGGTCCACACCCAGGTAGGTGCGGGAGAACTCGGTGATGTCGGGGAGTTTCGTCTCGATCTGTTCCGCGGGCAGGTGGGTGAGGTCGAGGTAGACGTAGTCCTTGTGCGGTCCCGCGCCACGTCCCTCGCGCACTTCTTGGACCATCGCGCGGGCGACCATGTCGCGGGGAGCGAGATCCTTGATCGTCGGCGCGTACCGCTCCATGAAGCGCTCGCCCGAGGCGTTGCGCAGGATGCCGCCCTCGCCGCGGGC
>CAZCRC010000212.1:0-4294 GCA_964500995.1 uncultured Actinomycetes bacterium | reverse complement strand
GTCGAAGACCAGGATCGTCTGCTCCTGGTCGCCCTTGTTCAGGCCGTAGGCCAGCGCTGCCGCGGTGGGCTCGTTGATGATGCGCAGCACATTGAGGCCAGCGATCTCGCCCGCCTCTTTGGTGGCCTGTCGCTGGGCGTCGTTGAAGTACGCGGGGACGGTGATGACGGCGTCGGTCACGGGCTCGCCCAGGAACGACTCGGCGTCGCGCTTGAGCTTCTGCAGGACCCGGGCGCTGATCTCTTGCGAGTTGTACTTCTTACCGTCGATGTCCTCGGCCCAGGTGCTGCCCATGTGGCGCTTGACCGACCGGATGGTGCGGTCGGAGTTCTGGACGGCTTGGCGCTTGGCGACCTCGCCGACGAGGACCTCGCCGTTCTTGGCGAATGCGACGACGGACGGGGTGGTGCGAGCACCCTCGGAGTTGGCGATGACGGTGGGGTCGCCACCTTCGAGGACGGCGACCACGGAGTTGGTGGTGCCGAGGTCGATCCCTACGGGACGGCTCATGAATTGCTCCTTGATTGATCTACTGCAGGTCTGTTCGGGTGGCGGGAGGGGCCCCAGCGAAATCCACTGGTCCGAACGGCCGAAGGGACCGGACAGGCAGTGGTGTGGGATCCGCTCACACCATATGCTGCAACGGACTCAACTGCTTGTCCATTCCACAATCAGTAAACTTGAGTCCCCCAGACTCAAGTGATCTGGGTCACCCCTCTCGCGAAGTAGGGAAGGTTCAGGTCGGCGTAGGGGGAAGGTTCCACTCTTTGGCGTCGTCGGCCGACGTCCCGGTGGATTAGGTTGGCCGCCGTGAGCGCACCAGCGATACCCCCGGGAGGTGAGGGCGCGGGCATCTCCTCCCGGATGCGCCAAGGACCTGAGCCGTTGCGGCCATGGACCTCACCCCGCGGTCCGGTCATCTGGTTCCCGGTCACCTTCGATCTCCGTATGGCTGATCCTCAGGGCAGCGAGTGGTGGCGGATCGAGGCAACCTTGGACCTGAACAGTGATTCGGTCCCAGCCGTGATCGAGATGCACCTGTGGGCGGCCGATGGCCTCGATCTCGCCCGACTGCAACGCGAGTTCCGGTGGGCCACGCCACTGGAAGCAGTGACCCGACTGGCTCCCGCCATGATCCTCGAGGGCCGCGATCCGTTCGCCGAGGAATTCCCTGCCACCGGCTTCCCCGAGATCACTCGCGACGTGGTGGCCCAGAAGCGCCTGACCGACGAGTTCCTCGAGGACATCGCCCGGGAGTACCTGGTCGCCGGTCGGGGCTACGCCAAGACGATCGCAGAACGCCACAGCGTCAGCCCTCGGACCGCGGTGGGCTGGATCGAGCGTGCCAGACAACGGGGAATCCTCACTGCGACCAGACCCGGACAAGCGGGTGGTGAGATCGTCCCGGCCTCGAACCGGCCCAACGGACCCGAGTAACTGGCCCCCTTCCCAGTGTCAGTAGGACGATATGGGCAGCACTGGGCGGTTGTTCCTTCTATTGCCGAGCGATCATGTGCCCGATTCCCTAGGTTCGGAGTATGGGTCTACGTGACAGCAATATCGCCCGCCTGGATGGCGGGACCTTCGACGTCCTGGTGGTCGGTGGCGGAATCAACGGCGCCGTATCGGCCGCTTCACTTGCGTCCCGCGGCGCGCGTGTAGCGGTGATCGACCGTGGCGACTTCGCCGGGTTCACCTCGATGCAGTCCTCCAACCTGGTGTGGGGCGGCTTCAAGTACCTGGAGAACTACGAACTCAAGTTGGTGCGGGACCTGTGCATGTCGCGCAACCACCTGATCAAGGCGTATCCCGCGAACTTGAAAGAGATCCGCTTCCTGGCGTCGTTGGACACGAACTCCCCCTACAAGCCCGCGTTCGCCGGGTTGGGCGCGACCGGCTACTGGCTGATCGGCAACGGCTTCACCAAGCCACCGAAGGTGTTGAGCACGGAACGCATCAAGAAGAAGGAGCCGGTCGTCCGGGTCGACAACCTGCTCGGCGGGATCGAATACTCCGACGCCTACATCGTGGACAACGACTCCCGGTTCGTCTTCAACTTCGTCCGCTCGGCGCTCAACTCCGGCGCGGTGTGCGCGAACTACGTGGCGCTCGATCAGGCGGAACTGCGTGATGGCTTGTGGCACGCAACGCTCAAGGACACCGACACCGGCGCCACCTACACGTGCAAGGCGAAGGTCATCATCAACGCCGCCGGCCCTTACGTCGATCGCATCAACGAAGCCCACGACATCCGCACTCAGCACAAGATCGTGTTCTCCAAGGGCATCCACCTGATCGTTCCGCGGATCGCCAACCAGGAGCGGGTGCTCGCGTTCTTCGACGACACCCAGCGCCTGTTCTACGTCATCCCGATGGGGCCGCGGTCCGTCATCGGAACCACCGACGAGCGCGTGGTCGACCCCGAGACCCAGGTGAACGACGAGGACCGCGACTTCCTGCTGGAGCAGATCAACGAACGGCTGGAGTTGGCCGAGCCACTGACACCGGCGGACATCATCTCGTCACGATCCGGTGTCCGGCCCCTGGTGGTGGAGACGTCTGGTGGGGACTCCGAGAACGCCGACTGGACGTCGCTGTCGCGCAAGCACGCCATGGAGATCGACTCCGCGAGCAACTGGATCACGATCTTCGGCGGCAAGTTGACCGACTGCGTCAACGTCGGCCACGAGGTCTGTGACGAGGTCATCGAACTCGGCGTACAGCTGAGCAAGGACAAGCACTCCTGGTACGGCGAACCGCCGAAGGCCACCCGCGAGGAGTTCTTCAGGCAGGCGCGCCTGATGGGCCTGGACCAGCTGCGCAAACGGTCCGCTTTCGAGACGCTGTCGAGTCGGCTGTGGCGTCGGTACGGGCTGCGCTCCTTTGCGATGCTCGAAGCGATCCGCGACGACCCGAGCATGGCCGACGACGTCATCGAGGGCGCGGACTATGTGCGGGTGGAGCTCTTCTACGCCGCCAAGACCGAGATGATCACCAAACTGGACGACTTCCTGCGGCGCCGATCCAAGATCGCGTTGGTGCTGTCCTACGACGACATCGAGGGCGCGAAGGGACTGCACGAAGCCTGCCGGCTGCTGTTCGGTGACGATGCCCGCAAGCGGTACGACGAGTACTTCACCCCCGAGCGGAGGGCGGAGTACGAAGCCCTGCGCGCACCCAGTTCAGGTGCGCAGGAGGTCGAAGCCGCCGTCGCCGAGGCGGCGACCGTCACGCAGTAGCCCCGTGGCGTGAGCGGCATCCCTCCTGTCGGAGGGTCGTGCTGTGATGAGTCATGGGTACAGATTCGGGCGCCGTGGGGGGTCGTGACGAGCAGCCGGAACCGGCGTCGCAGCCGTTGTCGCGACAGGTGGCGGTGGGGCTGTCAGGGCATGGTCCGAACGCCTCAGATCCGGTTCGTGACGTGGTGGCTGCGGTCGCGGGCTTGTGCGACGAGGCCTTGAGCGGGGATCTGATCGCCGGTGCCTCGATCGCGGATTCGGTGGTCGTGTTGGCCCGCGTCAGCCACGTCCTGTCCTTCGAACTGGCCCGCCGCCTGACCACCGCCGCCAGTAGTGGCGCGTTGCGGCACACGCCGCGGGTCACGTTGACCGACGCGGGGGGCCTGTCCGGACCGGATGCCGCCGCGCTAGTAGCCGCGGCGGGGTTCGCTGACCAGCATCCCGACCTGGCCCAGGCGTGGCGCGCGGGCCGGATCGCCACCGACACCGTGGCGGTGATCGCCCGCGGGCTGCGCCCCATCCCTGTCGCCGAACAAGCCGAAGTCGTGAACGCGGTCCTTCCCCATCTGCCGCGCTTGTCACGCAAAGCGTTGCGACGGTTCATCGCCACCGCCGTCGATGTGCTGACTCCCGACCAACCCGAGGTGACCGAGCAACGCCGCCACGCCCGCCGCTACCTGGCGTTCTCCCACTACGCCGGCATGACCCACATCCGCGCCGACCTCCCCGACATCGACGGCGCTGCGGTGCAGGCCGCGATCAAAGCCCTCGCCGAATCCCTCCGCGTCGACGGCGACGGCCTCACCCCCGGGCAACGCCATGCGGACGCACTGATGACCCTGATCAACGCCGCCGCCGCCCACGGCGACCTGCCTGCCTCGATGAACGGACTGCCCGTGGCAGCGTCGGTCACGATCAGCCTCACCGAAGCCGAACACCTCACCACCCACAGCGACGGTGAGGGGACGCGGGACCCGGTGCTGCTCACCGGATCCGATACCACCCTCGGCGACGCCGCCACCCGATTCGCGTTATGCACTGGTTCCCTGACCGGC
>CAZCRC010000211.1:0-4314 GCA_964500995.1 uncultured Actinomycetes bacterium | reverse complement strand
CCGCCGTTGTGCTGCTGTAATCACTGGGATGAGTACGGCGATGCTGCCACGGCGCGATTACCTGGCCGAGGTCGTGATCGTGCTGTGGGTCTCGCTGGGTGCCGGTGCAGTACGTGCTGGTCTGAACCTCGTCAATCGGCTGACCAGCGGAGTGCCACTCAACCAGCAGCAGACGACGCTGGTGGAGTCGATCACACCGGACCGGCCGTGGCTCGACGTCGCGTACCAACTGTCGTTCATCGTGCTGCCGCTCGGGGCGGTCGCGCTCGTGTGGTACCTGCTGCACCGGTCGGGCGACTCATTCACGTCGATCGGGTTCGACACGTCCGAACCCGGTCGTGACCTCTGGCGCGGAACGGTGCTCGCCGCCGTGGTCGGCGGGGTCGGGCTCGGCTTCTACCTGTTCGCCTACCGCGCCGGCCTGAGTGTGGACATCGCCGCGGTGGCGGTGTCCGGAGGGTGGTGGGAATGGCCGCTGCTGCTGGGGCAGGCGCTCATGAACTCGGTGCTGGAAGAAGTGGTGGTCCTCGGATTCGTGCTGCTGCGACTGACGCAGGCGGGGCTGTCGCCCCGGTGGGCGGTCGTGATCGCCGCAGTCGTGCGTGCGGCGTACCACTTGTACCAGGGGTTCGGCGGGTTCATCGGCAACCTGGTCATGGGCCTGCTGTTCGGCTGGCTGTTCTTCCGGTGGCGCCGGGTGGGCCCGATGGTCGTGGCGCACTTCCTGATCGACGCGGTGGCCTTTGTGGGCTACGCCCTGTTGGCCGACCGCGTCGACTGGCTGCCATGAGGCAGCCCGTGGTCACCCGATCAGTGGGTGGCAGTTCCGTCGGCTTCCGCAGCCAGGCGTTCCGTCTCGCGCGCATAGGACGCCGCGATCTCCGCCTCCGCCTCGGCACGGCCCACCCACGTGGCGCCTTCCACGGACTTGCCCGGCTCCAGGTCCTTGTAGACCGTGAAGAAGTGCTCGATCTCGAGCCGGTCGAACTCCGAGACATGGAAGATGTCGCGCAAGTGCTCCATGCGGGGGTCGTTCGACGGCACACACAGCACCTTGTCGTCGCCACCGGCCTCGTCGGTCATCCGGTACATGCCCAGTGCGCGGCACTTGATGACGCAACCGGGGAACGTCGGCTCCTGCAGGATGACGAGCGCATCGAGCGGATCGCCGTCCTGGCCGAGCGTGTCATCAACGAACCCGTAGTCGTGCGGGTAGCGTGTCGAGGTGAACAGGAGTCGGTCCAACCGGATCCGGCCGCTCTCGTGGTCCACCTCGTACTTGTTCCTACTTCCAGCAGGAATCTCGATGGTCACATCGAAGGTCACAGGTTCCACGAGGGCGCTCCTTGTACTCACAGGGGTGTCTGGGCCAATCTTGGTGGGTTCCGGCAGCCCGTTGCCAGCGGAACCGGGGATTAGGGTCGAAGTGGGGGTGCCGTGAGGCGTCTGTGGATCGCTGTCGTGTGTGTGCTGGTAGCCGCAGGGGGTGCCGGGACTGGCACCGGATCGACCGCTGTCGCGGAATCCGACGAGCCCGTTGTGCTGGAGCCGGTCGGCAAGGACCCCGGTCCCAAGCAGGACCCAGCCGCAGTGGCGGCCCGGGTGGCCCCGCTGGCACAGAACACCAAGAAGCTCGGCAAGCAGGCCGCAACCATGATCGTCGACGTCGAGAGTGGCGAGACGCTCTATGACGATGACGGATCGCTGCAGTTGATCCCCGCATCGACGAACAAGATCCCCACCGCCGTGGCCGCACTGCGCATGATGGGGCCGAACAAGACCCTGCAGACCCGGGTCACCCGCGCCGGCAACGATGTGTTCCTGATCGGCGGCGGCGATCCCTTGCTGGCCTCGCGTCCCGCCAAGTCCGAACCCGGATACCCGCAGTACCCCCGCGAGACCTCGATGCGTCAGCTGGCTGGGTCCACCGCCGCGCAACTGAAGTCGCAGAACACGACGACCGTGGCACTCAAGGTCGACGACACCCTCTTCGACGGCCCGGCCTGGAACCCGGACTGGCCGGAGTATTACCGGACGCAGGGAATCGTCGCCCCCGTCTCGGCGCTGATCGTGGACGATGGCCGCGAGGGAACCAGCGACTGGGCGCCCATCGGAACAGATCCCGCGATGGCCGCTGGTGACACGTTCGCTCGACTCCTCGAAACCCGGGGGGTCAAAGTCACCGGCGTCACCCGCGGCAAGTCCACGGACGCCGCGCAAGAGGTCGCGTCGGTGTCCTCTGCCCCGATCTTCCAACTCGTCGAGCAGACCCTGACCACGTCGGACAACCAGACCGCCGAGAACCTGTTCCGACTGGCGGGCCGCGCCGGGGGTTTCGACGGGTCGTTCGCGGGTGGCTCGCAGGCGGTCGGCAAGGCACTGGACCAAGTCGGGATCAGCACGATGCTGGCCAACTTCTCCGATGGCAGCGGTTTGTCGCGGGAGAACCATCTGACCGTGACCATGCTGACCGACATCCTGCGCCGGGCGGTTCGTTCCGAAGATGGCCTGTGGCCGATCAGTAGTGGGCTGGCGGTGGCCGGGGTCAATGGGACCCTGCGCAACCGCTTCGCCACGCCCGAGACCAGCGGTGCCGCCGGCTGGCTGCGGGGCAAGACCGGGACCCTGAACTACGTGAGTTCACTCGCGGGCTTCGTGCAGTCCCGCAGCGGGCGGGTGCTGGTCTACGCGTCGATCGGCAACGAGGCAACGTCGTCCTACGACGCGGGCACCCAGATCGATCAGATCATCGCCGCAGCAGCAGACTGCGGCTGCCCCGGCGACGATCGCTGATCGGCGCCACGAGCCCGCACGAGTGGACGCGTAGTCTCGCCCTTATGGCCATGGTCGACTGGGAGACCGCTTCGGCGGTGGGGCGGCGGTTCGCCCCCGCGGGTCCCGAGATTTCCCCCGAGGAAGCCGCTGAAGCAGTGGAGTCGCTGACCGCAGCTGCGGCGGCTGCGGTGCTGCCGGTGCGGCAGACGACCGGCATGGTGGCCGACCCCGCGGCCCATCGCACGGTGGTAGTCGATCGCCCCGCCTGGATCGACTCCAACCTCGACGGGATGCGTCTCATCACGCAGTCGCTGGAGGAGCGGATGGCCGCCGAGCGGGACCCGAACTCTTTTCTGGCGGGGGCCGGTGGCAAGGCCACCGCGGTGCAGTTGGGGGCCATGTTGGCGTGGGTCGCCACGAAGGTCCTCGGCCAGTTCGAGGCCGTCACCGAGCCGGGACAACCCGGGCGACTGCTGTTGGTGGCCCCGAACATCGTCGCGACAGAGCGGCAACTCGACGTCCCGCCGCAGGACTTCCGGATGTGGGTGTGCCTGCACGAGGAGACCCACCGGGTGCAGTTCGGAGCGGTTCCCTGGCTGACCGACCACTTCACGTCGCAGATCGACGAGTTCCTGGCGGGCGTCGAACTGACCAACGCCGAGGCCCTGCGCCGGTTCGGCGCCATCGCCGCGGCCGTGTTCCAGGTGCTGCGGGGCGCCTCGGGCGCCAGCATCATCGATGCCGCGCAGACCGACGCACAGCGTGCGGTCTTCGAGCGCATGACGGCGTTCATGTCGTTGCTCGAGGGCCACGCCGACTACGTGATGGACGCTGTCGGACCCGAGGTCGTGCCCTCGCTGGACCAGATCCGGGCCCGGTTCGACGATCGGCGGCAGAACCCGGGCTCGGCCGACGGATTGTTGCGTCGGCTGATGGGGATGGACGCCAAACTCAAGCAATACACCGATGGGCGGCGCTTCGTGGCGGGGGTCGTCGATCAGGTCGGGATCGACGGCTTCAACCAGGTGTGGACCAGCCCGGAGACGCTGCCCACCACCGCGGAGATCGCCGACCCCGGCGCGTGGGTCCGACGCGTCGCGACATGACGACCGTGCCACGAGTAGGCCCGCGGTTGCATCGGCTGCGGCGCATGGTGCAGGAGTGTGTCGCCGATGTGCCGGACCCCCTCCTGGTCGCGTGCTCGGGCGGACCGGACTCGCTGGCCTTGGCTGCCGCCGCAGCCGCGACGGGGCGCCCGGTCGGGGCCATCATCGTGGACCACGCGATCCAACCGGATTCCGCGCGTGTGGCGGCGCGAGTTGCTGACCAGTGCACCGGATTGGGTCTGGCCCCCGTGACCGTGGTTCGGGTATCAGTGGCCGACGCGGCCGGAGCCGGGCCCGAGGCAGCCGCCCGGCAGGCTCGCTATCGAGCCTTGGCGCAACGGGCCGAAGCGCTGGCCGCCGGGGCGGTCCTGCTGGGCCACACCCGCGACGACCAAGCCGAGACCGTGCTGCTGGGGCTGGCGCGAGGCAGTGG
>CAZCRC010000210.1:0-4378 GCA_964500995.1 uncultured Actinomycetes bacterium | reverse complement strand
CCTGGAACGCGCGAGCGCCCGAGAAACCGCAGCGCGAGTGGCCCTGGGCGCTGTCGCCCGCGAGTTCCTGACCCAGGTGGGCGGCATCGAGATCGTCAGCCACGTTGTGGAGTTGGGCGCGGCACGCAGCACGAACGACACCCTCCCCACCGCGGCCGATGTGGCCGCACTGGACGCCGACCCCGTCCGTTGCATCGACGCCGACGCCAGTGAGCGGATGCAGGCCGAGATCCAAGCGGCCTTTAAGGACGGCGACACTCTGGGCGGAGTCGTTGAGGTTGTGGTGCACGGACTGCCCCCGGGCATCGGCTCGTACGTCCACTGGGATCGCCGCCTGGACTCGCGCATCGCCGGTGCCCTCATGGGCATCCAGGCGATCAAGGGCGTGGAGTTCGGCGAGGGATTCACGCTGGCACGTACCCGCGGCTCCGCAGCTCAGGACGAGATCGTCACCCAGGACGGGCTGTTGCGCCGAACCTCGGGCAAGAGCGGCGGCGTCGAGGGCGGCATGTCCACCGGAGAGATCCTGCGCGTTCGCGCCGCGATGAAGCCGATCTCGACCGTGCCCAAGGCACTGCGGACCGTCGATGTCGCCACCGGCGAACCCGCCGCCGCAATCAACCAGCGCTCCGATGTCTGCGCCGTGCCCGCCGCTGGTGTCGTCGCCGAAGCGATGGTCGCGTTGACCATCGCTGACACGTTCCTCGAGAAGTTCGGCGGAGACTCACTGAGCGAGTGTCAGCGTAATCTGCAGTCGTACCTGGACTCGCTGGTCGTGCGCTGATGGCTCCGGTGCTGGTGCTCGTGGGCGCGCCGGGATCGGGCAAGACCACGGTTGGTGCGCTGGTGGCGGACTTGCGCGGACTGGGGTTCCGCGACACTGATGCGGATGTCGAAGCGGCAGCAGGCTGCTCGATCTCGGACATCTTCGTCGACGAAGGCGAAGCCGGGTTCCGACATCGGGAGCAGGCGGCCGCACTCTCAGCGTTGCGCGAGCACGACGGGGTTCTCGCGCTGGGCGGGGGAGCGATCGAGTCCACCGACGTGCGTGAGGCACTGTCCGGCCTGCCCGTCGTGCTCCTGACCGTCAGCGCCCCGGAAGCCGCCAAGCGAGTCGGGATCGACGGTGCCCGCCCCATGTCGCTGGGCAACGTGCGCAGCGTCTGGACCAATCAACTGAAGACGCGCCAGCCGCTGTACGAGTCAGTAGCGGTCGCAACCGTGGACACCGACGAACTCAGCCCCGATCAGGTCGCCGGGTTGGTCGCGACGGTGATGGACACAACGAGTCGGGAGACCTCATGACCAGTCGCGTCACCGTTCACGGGGCCGCACCCTACGACGTCGTGATCGGCCGTGGCCTGCACGATGAACTGCTGGCGGCCATCCCCGCGCGCGCCGCAATGGTCGCCATCATCCACGCCCCGTTCTTCACCGCCGATGCCGTGGCGCTGAGCGCCGACCTGGCCGAACGGGGACTGCGGACTCTCACGATCGAGATTCCCGACGCGGAATCCGCCAAGACCACCGCCACCGCCGATCGGTGCTGGCAGGAACTGGGTGAGGCCGGCTTCACCCGCTCCGACTGCATCGTCTCGTTGGGGGGTGGCGCGACGACGGACCTTGCCGGATTCGTGGCCGCGACCTGGCTGCGGGGCGTGGACCTGGTTCATGTACCCACGACCATGCTCGCCATGGTCGACGCCGCGGTCGGCGGTAAGACCGGCATCAACACCGCGGCGGGCAAGAACCTGGTCGGCGTCATCCACCCCCCGCGCGCCGTCATCTGCGACCTCGAACGACTGCGAACGCTCCCGAAGGCCGACCTGGCGGCTGGCTTCGCTGAGGTCGTCAAGGCCGGATTCATCGCCGATACCTCGATCCTGGACCTCATCGAGGCTGACCCCGCCGCGGCCGTCGACCCGGACTCTGCCGTGATCGCCGATCTGGTCCAACGGGCGGTTCGCGTCAAAGCCGCGGTGGTGGCCGACGACCTCACGGAGTCCGTCGACCGGGTCCTGGGCCGCGAGATCCTGAACTACGGCCACACGATGGGCCACGCGATCGAGAAGAGCCAGGGCTACACCTGGCGCCACGGCGACGCGATCTCGGTGGGCATGATGTTCGCCGCCGCGCTCGGCCGCGCCGAGGGTGGTCTGACCGACGCCGACGTCGACCGGCACCGCCGCATCCTCACCTCGTTGGAGCTTCCGATCCGGTTCCCCCAGCCTGACCAGTGGCCGGTACTGCTGGACGCCATGCGGATCGACAAGAAGGCACGTGGGGCAACCATGCGGTTCATCGTGTTGGATGGGATCGGCAACCCGGCCCTGCTAGCGGGCCCGGACGAGGCCATGCTGAGTGATGCTTTCGCGGAGGTGACATGACGGTTCTGGTGCTCAACGGCCCGAATCTGCGGCGCCTTGGTACTCGCGAGCCCGGCATCTACGGGGCCACGACGTTCGCGGAGTTGACCGAGACCCTGCATTCCGCAGCAGCGGAACTCGGGCTCACCGTCGACGTCCGACAGACCGACGACGAGGCCGAGCTGGTGGGATGGCTGCACGAAGCCGCCGACACCGGTGCTGACGTCGTGCTGAATCCCGCGGCGTTCACTCACTACTCGTACTCGCTGCGAGACGCGTGCGCACAGGTGCCCGGTCGGCTGATCGAGGTGCACCTGAGCAACCCCGCCGCCCGCGAGGAGTTCCGGCACACCAGCGTCGTGGCGGGGGTGGCCACCGGCACGATCGCCGGCTTTGGCGTGCAGTCCTACCTGCTCGCGCTGCAGGCTTTGGCGCAATCGTGACCCAGGCTCACCCGTACCGCGACCGGGTCGCCGCTCTGCGTCGCGCCATCGCCGACCAGGGCGCCGCCGCGATGGTGGTGTCCGACCCGATGAACGTCCGCTACCTGAGCGGCTTCACCGGATCCAACGGGTCGTTGGCTGTGCTGGTGGATCGGGTCGTACTGGTCACTGATGGGCGTTACGTGAACCAGGCGGCCAGCGAGGCTCCCGACGTCGACGTCGTCGAGGGTCGCGCGACGGACGACGGGGCGCTGGCGGTGATGGGCGAAGCTGACGTCGAGGCCGTCCTGATCGAGGCCGATCACGTCTCGTGGGCCGGTCATGAGCGGATGGCTCGTTCCACCACCGCGGACTTGATCGGAGTCAGTGACGTCGTCGAACACCTCCGGCGCCACAAGGATCCGGGCGAGGTGACCTTGATCACCGACGCCTGCGAGATCATCGACGCCGCCGTTCAGCGGCTGATCGCCGCGGTCCATCCCGGCGTGACCGAGCGGGGTCTGTCGCAGCAATTGCACCGTTACGTCTTCGAAGCCGGGGGAGACGACATCGCGTTCCCCACAATCATCGCGTCCGGACCCAACTCCGCCATCCCGCACCACGAGCCGACTGACCGCGCCGTGGCGGTGGGCGACCTGCTCAAGATCGACGCGGGAGCGTTGTTCCAGGGGTACCACTCCGACATGACGCGAACGTTCGTGGTCGCAGCCGACCCGACCCCCGAGCAGGCAGACCTGCACCGGGCCGTCGCCGAAGCGGCAGCGGCCGCACGCGCCCTGGTCCGGCCCGGAACCCCGGTGGCAGAGGCTGACCTTGCGGCCCGTGCTGCCCTGGCCGAGGCCGGCCTCGAGGAGCGCTACACGCATGGCCTCGGGCACGGGGTCGGACTGCGGATCCACGAAGCGCCGATGTTGCGCCGCGATCTGACCGATACCATTGCCGCGGGAGATGTCCTGACGATCGAACCCGGTGCCTATGTGCCCGGGTTCGGTGGTGTCAGGGTCGAGGACACACTCGTGGTCACCGATGACGGCGCCGAATGCCTCACGTCGCTCCCACGGGAACTGATCCGCCTCGGCTGACCGAGGCCTAGCCAGGAGTACAAGTGGCAACCACGAACGACCTCAAGAACGGTCTGGTCCTGAACCTCGACGGCCAACTGTGGACCGTTGTCGAGTTCCAGCACGTCAAGCCCGGCAAGGGCGGTGCGTTCGTGCGCACCAAACTCAAGAACGTCCTGTCCGGCAAGGTCGTCGACAAGACCTTCAACGCCGGCGTCAAGGTCGAGACGGCCAACGTCGACAAGCGCGACATGCAGTACCTGTACCACGACGGGGATTCGTACGTGTTCATGGACACCACGTCGTACGACCAGATCCCGGTGTCCGATGCGGTGGTCGGCGGGGCGAAGAACTACCTGCTGGAGAACCAGGAAGCCGTCATCGCGATGCACGAGGGCAACCCGCTGTACGTGGAACTGCCGGCATCCGTAGAACTGACGATCACGTTCACCGAACCTGGCCTGCAGGGTGACCGCTCGACCGGCGGCACCAAGCCCGCCACACTCGA
>CAZCRC010000209.1:0-4381 GCA_964500995.1 uncultured Actinomycetes bacterium | reverse complement strand
GACTTCGGGGCGATTCAGGTGCCGCTGGTGGACGGTCTCGAGATCCGGGTCGAACTGGACCAGGAGACGAACGAGGCGATGGCCATCACCCTCGTCCACGGTCAGGGCGCGGTCCAGGTGCGGGCGTTCGCGGGTCCCCGGACCGGCGGCGGTTGGGAGATGGTGCTGAACGACCTGCGTGCCCAGATCAGTGCTGATGGGGGCGTTGTTGATGAGTCGGTAGGTCCGTTCGGGTCTGAGATCGCTGCTGCCGTGACCGGGCAGGACGAGCAGGGCAATCAGGTGGTTCAGCCCATCCGCTTCGTGGGGGTTGATGGCCCCCGCTGGCTGCTGCAGGGAGTCATGTTCGGCGAAGGCACCGATCCCGACCGTTCGGACCAACTCGAGTCGGTCTTCCGCTCACTCGTGGTGGTTCGCGGTGACACGGCGATGCCGGTCGGCGCTGTGCTGCCGCTGAGCCTGCCCGAGCAGGTTCCCGGCGAGGTCGAGGAAGGCGAGGGGGAAGAGCCGCAAGGCTGACCTCCCCCCGTCCATCGTCAGGTCCACCGCCCCAAGGCGACCCGTGCCGCGCGCCCGAAGCAAGCGAGGCCCGTCCCGGGTTCGCCCCGGTCCAGTTCGACCACCGTCGCCCGCGGAATCTTCTCGGCCCAGTGCCGAGCCACACTCACCGGATGCAGCGGATCGTCGCGCAGCGCCACGACACCGACGGGAACCGCGATGGCGCGGAGCTCCTCGTCCGTGGGGCCGGCTTGCTCGGCTGCCGTCCGCAATTCCGCGACCAGTGCTGCGGGACGTCGGCGCGACCAGGCCCGCTGGAGTAGGGGGGTGACCCAGTCGTCGGGATCCAGTTCGGCCAGCACCCCGGTCGGCCCCAACACCTCGAGCGCCTCGGCCGCTGCTCCGGTCATGTTCGCCACCCGTTCCGGTGAACCGGTCCACGCCGGCATGACGAGGAGGCCCGCGACCACGTGGGACGGTCGATCGGCTCGGGCCAGCAATCGCGCGGCCGCGTGGGCGCCCAGCGACACCCCACCGAGGATGGCGGGGCGGTCCGGCGTCGCCGCCGCGGCGATCGCGGACATGACGGCACCGATGCGCCCGGTGCGGTCATCGACGAATCGGGTGTCGAGCACTCCCACGACGTCCGCCGGGAATGCCTCAGCCAAGAAGGCGGCTTCGGATCCGGCCCCGTGGGCCGCGACGAGGCGGCAGTCCGACGCACTGTGAGACATGGCGGAAGTCACGCTGCCCATGGTGGTCCATCGCCGGACAAAGACTGGGCGGGGCCCCCGGGTCGGGGCTACCTTGGACGCATGGGACTGCTGGGTACCGCTCGGACGCGCTTCCGCACCGGCCTGTCGCGCTCGGCGACAGAGGAGCGTGACCTGCAACAGGTGGCCGAGGCCGCCGGCGCCACACCGATCAACGCCTGTCAGCGGGGCGAACAGGTGACCACCTGTGGCGTTCTGAACAGCGTCATGGTCCGGCCGCGGGCGGGAGCCCCGGCCCTGGAGGCGGATCTATATGACGGTACGGGCCACATGACGCTGGTGTGGTTGGGACGCCGCCAGATCGCCGGCATCGAGGTGGGGCGCGCGATCGTGATCACGGGCCGGATGACGTGTGATGCCTCCGGAGTGACGATCTTCAACCCGCGGTATGAACTGCGGCCCCTCGGCACCACGTGAGCGACGACCGCACGCCTATCATCTCGTCCGATGAGATGTCCAAGGCCCTCGCGAACGGGATCGGGGGCAGTCGGGGCCTGATCGATTCCAGCCTGCCCACCGCCATCTTCCTGGTGGTCTACCTGGTCACCGGCTCCCAGTTGATGCCTGCCGTGTGGGCTGCGCTCGCCGGTGGTGTGGCGGTCGCGATCCTGCGCAAGGTCCGCGGTGAACCGCTCCAGCAGGTGTTCGCCGGGCTCATCGGCGTCGGGATCGCGGCATTTCTGGCTGCCCGCACCGGTCGGGCCGAGGACTTCTTCCTTCCCGGAATCTTGATCAACCTGGCCTACGGAGCCGGTTTCGCCATCTCGGCGTTGATCAGACGCCCGCTGGTCGGCTATGCCGCTGGTGCGGTGAGTGGTGACCTGACGGCCTGGTACCGCGATCCGGCCGCACGGCGTGCCGCCACCACCGCGACGTGGTTGTGGGCCGGGATGTTCTCGCTGCGCGTGGCGGTCCAGTTGCCGCTGTATCTGGCGGGTGCGGTCGGGGCATTGGGTGCAGCAAAGTTGGTGCTCGGTTGGCCGCTGTTCCTACTGGTGGCCTACATGTCGTACCGCATCATGGCGCCCCTGTTGCGTAAGGAAGATCCAGCGGCCGTTACCGACGAGCCGGAACCGGACCCGCCCCGGACCTGATCAGTCGTCGTCGGGATCGGCCGACCGGTGGACGTGGCCGGGAGCCAGTAGCTCCTGCAGCGCCTCTTCCTGTGCTGGGCTGCAGACGAAGAGCAACTCGTCGCCGGACTCGAGGGGGTCGTCGGGCGTCGGTGCGATGACGTGGGTGCCGCGCACGATCGCGACCAGTGCACAGTCGGTCGGCCACGCCACACTGCCAATTCGCGAACCGGCGATCGTGGAGTCGGCGGGAAGCGTCAGTTCCACCAGGTTCGCCTCACCCTGACGGAAGGTGAACAGTCGGACGAGGTCGCCCACAGTGACGGCCTCTTCGACCAGTGCCGACAGCATGCGCGGGGTGGACACTGCGACGTCCACCCCCCATGACTCGTCGAACATCCACTCGTTCTTGGGATGATTCACGCGTGCCACCACGCGGGGAACGCCGTACTCGGTCTTGGCCAGCAACGACACCACCAAGTTGGCCTTGTCGTCGCCGGTGGCCGCAACCACGACCTGGCAGTTCGGCAGGTCCGCTTCGTTCAACGACGCGATCTCACAGGCATCGGCCAGCAGGATCTCGGCCCCTTTGACAACACTGCCGGTGACGATCTCGGGGTCGCGATCGATCAGCAGGATGTCATGTCCGTTGGCGATGAGTTCGCGGGCGATGCTTCGGCCGACCTTGCCCGCCCCGGCGATGGCTACGCGCATGTCACTTGTTCTCCTTGGGGGGCTGCCGCAGGGCTGCTTCGACGGCGGCCTTCTCCTCGACCTTCATGACGACGTGCAACAGGTCGCCCTCTTGCAGGACCGTGTCAGGCTCCGGCAGGACTCCGGATCCATAGCGGGTCACGAAGGCGATCCGGGTACCGGTGAGTTCGCCGATCCATCGGATGCGGTGTCCCACCCAGCCCGGGTCGACGGTCATCTGGGCCAGGATGATCGTCCCGCTGGGGTCACGCCATTCCTCGGATGCTCCTTCGGGGAGCAACCGACGCAGCATCTGCCCCGTGGACCACGCGACGGTCGCGACGGTGGGAATGCCGAGTCGCTCGTAGATCTCGGCACGCTTGGGGTCATAGATCCGGGCCACGACGTTCTCGATACCGAACGTCTCGCGGGCCACACGTGCGGCCAGAATGTTCGTGTTGTCGCCGCTGCTGACAGCGGCGAAAGCATGGGCACGCTCGATGCCGGCCTCGCGCAGGCGATCGCGGTCGAATCCCACACCCGTCACGGTCTGGCCCCGGAACCCCGGACCCAGCCGCCGGAAGGATGCCGGTTCGCGGTCGATGACCGCCACGGAGTGGCCCTCTTCTTCGAGATTGACGGCCAGGGATGAGCCGACCCGACCGCACCCCATGATGACGATGTGCACGTCTGCGACCCCTCCCGGCTGGAACCGTTGCCAACGCTACACGCAGGGATTCGCTCATCGTGCGACGACGGTCCTACGATGGGTGATCGTGGCCCTGTCCGAATACGCGAAACGGATCGTCGTCGGGCGGGCACTTCGCAGCGACAAGCTCGACGAGACGCTGCTCCCCAAACGCATCGCACTGCCGGTGTTCGCCTCGGACGCCCTCTCCTCGAACGCCTACGCCACCCAGGAGATCCTGGTGGTCCTCGCGCTGGGTGGGGCGTCGCTGTACTCCTACGGGCCATGGATCGCCGCCATGGTCATCGTCGTGTACTTCGTCGTGGTGGCGTCGTACCGCCAGAACGTGCACGCCTACCCGTCGGGAGGTGGGGACTACGAAGTGGTCACCACCAACATCGGCCCCCGGTCCGGGGTGCTGGTCGCGTCTGCCCTGCTGGTGGATTACGTGCTCACGGTCGCGGTCAGTATCTCGGCTGGGGTCGCGAGTCTGGCGTCCATCTCGGCATTCGTCGCCGAGCACACGGTGGCGATCGCGCTGCTGGCGATCGCCTGCATCACATTCCTGAATCTGCGGGGTGTTCGCGAGTCTGGGTCCCTCTTCGCGATCCCCACGTACTTCTTCATGTTCAGCATCGCGGCCATGCTCGCGGTCG
>CAZCRC010000208.1:0-4386 GCA_964500995.1 uncultured Actinomycetes bacterium | reverse complement strand
GAGAGGCAGGCCGATCGGGAGCACATGGCGATCGTCGTCGACGAGATCGGGGGCACTGCGGGCCTGGTCACGATCGAGGACATCCTCGAAGAGATCGTGGGCGAGATCGCGGACGAGTACGACACCGGGGCCCCCGAAGTCGTCCACCTGTCCGAGCACGAGTTGCGCGTCAGTGCCCGGCTGTCGCTGGAGCATCTGTGCGAACTGACGGGGATCGACCTGGACCCGGACAAGTTGGGGGTTGAGACCGTGGCGGGGCTTCTGGCCCGCCGACTCGGCCGGGTGCCGATCCCCGGAGCGGAGATCACCGAGCAGGGCTGGCGGCTCGAGGCCGAGTCGGCGGCTGGCCGACGCAACCGCATCGGCACCGTCCTGGTGGAGCGAATCGACCAGGAGGGTGGCGAGTAATGACTGAGCACGACCTAACCGGGGGAGCGGGGCCATCGCCCGAGGACGCCAAACTCATCGCCCTTGCGCGGTCGGCCCGAGCCCGGATCAACGCGGTCTCGGCGGCGGCCGTGCGCGACGAAACGGGTCGGTCCTACGTCGGCGCCGACGTCGTGCTGCCGTCGCTGACGCTCAGCGGGTTGCAGTTGGCCGTCGCGCAGGCCGTCGCAGCCGGGGCCACGGCGCTCGAGGCCGCAGCAGTCGTCACTGGCGCCCCGGACGACGCGGTGGACACGACGGTGGTCACCGACCTGAGCCCGGGGATTGCCGTCCTGGTGGCCGATCGTGCGGGCACCGTGGTCAGGCAGGTCACCGCATGAGTGGCGACGAGGGCGAGGACTTCCGCAGCGGGTTCGCCTGCATCGTGGGTCGGCCGAACGTCGGCAAGTCGACGTTGCTGAACGCGATGATCGGGTCCCACTTGGCGATCACCTCTGACCGACCGCAGACCACGCGTCACGCGATCCGGGGTGTCCTCCACCGTGACCACGGCCAACTCGTCGTGATTGACACCCCCGGACTCCACAAACCGCGCACGCTGCTGGGGAAACGGTTGAACGACCTCGTCCGCGCCACGTGGGGGCAGGTGGACATCCTGGTGCAGTGCTTCCCCGCCGATCAGAAGGTCGGCCCGGGTGACCGGCTGATCGCCAAGGAATCCGCCGCCGCTCATCGGGGCGCCCGGATCGCCGTGGTCACCAAGACCGACCTGGTGTCATCCGACATCGTGGCGCAGCGACTGATCGAGGTGCAGCAACTCGGCACCGACTTGGGGCGGCAATGGGACGACATCGTCCCGGTCAGCGCAACGGAAGGCGA
Source organism: uncultured Actinomycetes bacterium (assembly GCA_964500995.1). GTDB lineage: Bacteria > Actinomycetota > Actinomycetes > S36-B12 > CAIWTL01. The sequence continues at coordinate 3,120 of CAZCRC010000208.1, read as the reverse complement.
TCAGGTCGAGATCCTGACCGAGGTCCTGATCGACGCCCTACCGGTCGGACCGCCCCTGTACCCCGAGGGACAGGTCACTGAGGAGCCGGAGCGGATCCTGATCGCCGAACTCATCCGCGAGACCGCACTGGCGGGAATGACGGACGAGCTTCCGCATTCGATCGCCGTCGTTGTCGAGGATCTGCAGATGCGGCCGGATCGTCCCGAGGAAGATCCGCTGATGGACGTCACGGCCTTCCTGTTCGTGGAGCGCGACAGCCAGAAGGCCATCGTCATCGGGGCCAAGGGGGCGGGTATCCGCCGGATCGGCACCGAGTCCCGGCGCCGCATCGAGGAACTTCTGGGCACGCGGGTGTTCCTGGACCTGCGGGTCAAGATCGCCAAGGACTGGCAGCGGGATCCCAAGCAGATGAACCGCCTCGGCTTCTGAGGTTCAGCTCGGCGACGGGGTGGCCGGCTCCTCGCCGATGTCCGCGGGGGGTGTGGTGTCGGTGAGCTCGCCGTCGTGCATCTCGCTGATCAGTTCGTAGCGCTGTCCGTACGTGGCAACCACAGCGATGACCGCCGCCGCGATCGGAATCCCGATCAGCGCACCGATCGGCCCCCAGATCGACAGGCCCACAAAGACCGCACCGAGTGCCACCGCGGGGTGGATGTCCATGGTGGCCCGGGACACACGCGGCGTCAGCACGTAGTTCTCGATCTGTTGGTAGATCGTGGCGAACAGGACGATCCACACCACTGAGATGGGGTTGTCCAGGACGCCGATCAACATCGGCACGGCGACGCCGATGTACGTGCCGATCGTGGGGATCAACTGACTGGTCACGCCCGCGAAGACACCCATCGGCAGCCAGTAGGGCAGATCGATGAACCAGAAGAACGCGGCGTGTGCGATCGCAGAGATGGTCGCCAGGATCAGCTTCGACACCACGAACCCACCGGTCTTGGCCAGGCTGATGTCCCAGACCGTCAGCAGCACCTTCTGCCGCTGTGGGGGGAGCCACGAGGCGATCGTGCGCCGCAGCCGGGGCCCGTCGGCCGCGAGGTAGAAGGCGAACACCAGCACCGTCAGCGCGTCGAACAGGACCGAGAACGCCACGCCGAGGGCCCCGACGATCCCACCGGCAAAGTCGGTGGCGTACTGCGCGACCTGACTGGCATCGATGTTGAGTTGCTGAGTGATCGTGGAGGGATTCAGGTCAAGCCCGAACTGACCGTTCACCCACGTGACGACTTCGTTGATGATGCCGGGCAACGACTGCACGAGTGCGGCTGACTGGGTCGAGAACACCCCTCCCAGCATGGCCATGATGCCCAGGGTGACCAGGAACCCACCCAGAAGTGTGATGCCGGTGCCCAGCCCGCGACTGGTCCCGCGTCGTTCGAAGAACCGGATCGACGGCTCCATCGCGATCGCGATCAACCACGCCAACAGGATCAGGAACAGGAAATGCCCGGTCGCCTCGAACAGCCACAGCGCCAGGTTGTAGATCGTCAGGATCAGCAGCAGTGAGATGACCATGCGGCGGAACCACCGCGGCTCCACGGCCACGAACTGCACGTAGTCACTGGTGGGCAGCTGTTCTTCGTTCTGGGCGGTCGGCGGTCGCGCCACCGACGTGACCTCCGCGCCGGGCGGTCGGCTCAACTTGATGCTGGGTCGCCGCAGCCGTCGCGAGCCGCCGGGGGTCGCATCACCATCACTCACGACACCGACCGTAGTGCACGCGAGCGCGTCGCCGAGGGGGTGCACCACCGGGGTGTCACACTGTGGCCGTGGCTGTCTACCGCGATGAGGGCGTCGTGCTGCGCACGCACGATCTCGGCGAGGTCGACCGCATCATCACATTGCTGACGCGCGAGAACGGCCGCGTCCGAGCCGTGGCCAAGGGGGTCCGCCGCTCGCGCAGCCGGTTCGGAGCCAGGCTGGAGCCGTTCGGTCATGTCGATCTGCAGTTGTACGAGGGTCGCTCGCTGGACACGATCACCCAGGTCGAGTCGTTGCGGGCCCACGGGGCTGATCTGGTGGCCGATTACCGTCAATGGACGGCCGGGTCGGCCATGCTCGAGGCCGCGGAGCGTCTCACCCCGGTCGAGCGGCAGCCCGCATCGCAGCAGTATCTGCTGCTGGTGGCGGGCCTGCGCGCGCTGTCGGCCGCGGAGCGGGACCCCCGCATGATCCTTGATGCCTACCTGCTGCGGTCCATGGCGGTGGCCGGATGGTCCCCGTCGTTCTCCGACTGCGCCCGCTGTGGTGCGGTGGGTCCTCACCGCGCGTTCCACCTGGCGTCGGGGGGCAGTATGTGTGCGGACTGCCGGCCCTATGGTTCCGCGACGCCGCGGCCCCAGACACTTGGGTTGCTCGGTGCGCTGTTGTCCGGGGATTGGGACACCGTGACGGCTGCTGACCCCCGGGTCCAACGCGAGGGAAGCTCGCTGGTGGCTGCCTTTGTGCAGTGGCACCTGGAGCGTCAACTGCGGTCCCTGCCGTTGGTCGAGGCCGCCCCATGACGGGATACAAGAACCCGGAGCCGCATGCCTCCGGTGCCCGCCCGCCTGACATCCCGGTGGAGTTCCTGCCCCGTCACATCGCCATCGTGATGGACGGCAACGGCCGCTGGGCCAAGGAACGTGGCCTACCGCGAAACGCCGGCCACGCCGCGGGGGAGTTCGCGCTGCTCGACGTCATGCACGGCGCCATCGAGCTAGGCATCCCGTGGGTCAGCGTCTACGCGTTCTCCACCGAGAATTGGCGCCGCTCGCCCGACGAGGTGCGCTACCTGATGGGGTTCAACCGCGATGTGGTCCGGCGCCGACGCACGGAACTGCATGAACTCGGCGTCCGGATCCGCTGGGCGGGTCGACGCCCCCGGCTGTGGAAGTCCGTGATCTCCGAACTCGAGGAGGCCGAGGCACTCACCGCCCGCAACGACCGGCTGACCATGACCATGTGCGTCAACTACGGCGGTCGCGCGGAGATCGCCGATGCGGCGGCAGCGTTGGCCGCTGACGCCCGAGCCGGGCGGGTCAATCCCGCCAAGGTCACCGAGAAGACGTTCGCCCGCTACCTCGACGAGCCGGACATGCCCGACGTCGACCTGTTCATCCGGACGTCGG
>CAZCRC010000207.1:0-4388 GCA_964500995.1 uncultured Actinomycetes bacterium | reverse complement strand
ACACGAATATGCGGGCCTTGCGTTGTTGTTCCTGCTGGCTCGGGCGTTCTCGTCGGGAACTACGGCGCTGACCGGTATCGAGGCCATCGCCAACGGCGTTCCGGCGTTCCGTCCCCCCAAGAGCCGCAATGCCGCGAACACACTGTTGGCGCTCGGACTGATTGCCACCACGATGTTCGCCGCCATCACCTTCTTGGCGCTGAAAACCGGCGTCAAGGTGACGGACAACAACGCGGACCTGATCGGACTGCCTGCTGGGGAGAGTCAGAAGACGGTCATCGTTCAGATCGCGGGGGCCGTGTTCGGCAACGCCACCTGGGCGGTGGCCGTCGTGTCCATCTCGACTGCACTGATCTTGGTACTGGCCGCCAACACGGCGTTCAACGGGTTCCCGGTGCTGGGGTCCGTTCTGGGACGTGACGGCCATCTGCCCCGGCAGTTGCACACCCGCGGGGATCGGCTCGCCTACAGCAACGGCATTCTGGCGCTCGCTCTCACCGCCGCGTTCCTGGTGTTCATCTTCAACGCCAATGTCAGCTCGCTGATCCAGTTGTACATCGTGGGCGTGTTCATCGCGTTCACCATGAGTCAGACCGGCATGGTCATCCACTGGACCCGGCTATTGCGGGGTCCGGGTTCCGCCGACCGACGCCGGGCAATGATCCGGTCGCGAGTCATCAACTTCATCGGCGCGATCCTGACCGGCACAGTCCTCGTGATCGTGCTGGCGACCAAGTTCACCCGCGGCGCATGGATCGTGTGCATCCTGATCCCGCTGCTGTACCTGCTCATGCGCGCCATCCGGCGCCACTACGACCGGGTCAGTGAGGAACTGGCCCTGGACCAATCCGACGAGAACGTGACGCTGCCGTCACGCGTGGTGGCGCTGGTACTGGTCTCCAAGATCCACAAGCCCACTTTGCGGGCGCTGTCCTATGCCCGGGGCAGTCGCCCCGCGGTCCTGGAGGCCATCACCGTCAACGTCGATCCCGGCGACACTGCGGCATTGGTCGCGGAATGGGAGCGTCGCGAGATCCCGGTTCCACTGCGGATCCTCGACTCGCCCTACCGCGAGATCACGCGACCGATCATCAAATACGTCAAGGGTCTGCGACGCGATTCGCCCCGTGACCTCGTGGCTGTGTACATCCCGCAATACGTCGTGGGCCACTGGTACGAGCACATCCTGCACAATCAGTCCGCGCTACGGCTGCGCACCCGCCTGATGTTCTCGAAGAACGTCGTCATGGTGGTGGTCCCGTGGCAGTTGTCCTCTGCCGTGGATCGGGGTGACCTGCCGCAGAACGAGATCGCGGCTGCGGTGCGCCTGGGGATCACTGACAGCACCGAACAGTCCGATCTCGACCGGTGACGAACGCAGCGGGCGGCCCCCCGCAAGACTCAGGTCACGAGCAGTTGCTGACGGTGCCGGTGACCACGATGGCCCACGGGGGTCACGCAGTGGGGCGGGTGGATGGGCAGGTCGTGTTCGTCCGACACGCGATCCCCGGCGAGACAGTGACGGCGCGCGTGACCGGTCAGGGCCGCAAGGGGCGCTACCTGACCGCCGACGCGGTCGAAGTCCTGACGGCGTCGTCGGATCGGGTGCCGCCGCCGTGCCCGGTGGCGGCCGAATGTGGCGGCTGCGACTTCCAGCACATCTCCCTGTCCCGGCAGCGCGAACTCAAAGCAACCGTGCTCAGTGAGCAACTGCAGCGCTTGGGTGGTGTCGAGATGGCGGTGCCGGTCCTCGCCGCCGATGACTCGGGAACCGGGTGGCGCACCCGGATGCGGTTCGTGGCCGATGACGATGGCAGGTGGGGATTGCGCCGCCACGGCAGCCACGCCGTCGTCCCACTGCAGCACTGCGTCATCGCCACCGAGAACGTCAACGCGGCACTGGCCGACGCTCCGGCAGGGATACCCGGTTCGGAACTCGTCGTGGTCGACCAGCCGGATGGTGCCGTCACACAGCTGGTTCCCGGTGGCGATCCCGTGTCGGTAGTGGCGCAGGCCGGCGGTCGCCGCTGGCAGGTGGCTGCCACGGGCTTCTGGCAGACCCACCGAGCTGCGGCCCAGACGCTGGTGGCGGCGGTCGGACCACATGTGGCGGGGGCCGACTCCTGGTGGGATCTGTACTGCGGGGTCGGGTTGTTCGCGGGGAGTCTCGCCGCCGACGGTCAGAACGTCACCGGCGTCGAGGGTGATCGCCGTGCCGCCCGCCTGGCCCGACGGAACCTGCGCGACCTGCCGAACGTCCGGATCGAAGCTGCCGATGTGGGGCCCTGGGTCGCTGCTCACGGCTCGTCGCGGTCGGCCACCGATCAGCCGGACGTGATCGTTCTGGATCCACCGCGCCGTGGCGCGGGGCGTGCGGTCGTCACCGGGCTGACGCAGACCACTGCGACGAAACTGGTCTACGTCGCGTGCGACCCTGCGGCATTGGGTCGTGATGTCGGGTACCTGCGGGAGGACGGCTGGACTGTGGCCGCCGTCACGGGATTCGATCTGTTCCCGATGACTCACCACGTCGAGGCGGTTGCCGTCCTGTCGCGGTGAGTCGCATTGTCCCACCGGGGCTGATGCCCACGCGGCCGCGAACACTAGACTGGCCTTCACTCAGCGGTGACCACCGGTCGTGGTGGCGAGAGGGAGTCATGACAGCCAGTCGCAACAGTTTCAACGCCCGTGCCACCTTGTCGGTGGGAGACACCGACTACGAGATCTTCCGGATCGATGCACTGCCGGGAGTTGCGCGACTTCCCTTCACCCACAAGGTCCTCCTGGAGAACCTGCTGCGCACCGAGGACGGCGTGAACGTCACCTCGTCACAGATCGAGGCCCTCGCCCACTGGGACGCGCAGGCGGTCCCCACCGACGAGATTCAGTTCAGCCCCGCCCGGGTCATCATGCAGGACTTCACCGGTGTCCCGTGCGTCGTCGACCTCGCCACCATGCGCGAGGCGGTCAAGGAACTCGGCGGCGACCCGGAGCGGATCAACCCCCTGGCTCCGGCCGAACTGGTGATCGACCATTCGGTGATCGCCGACTTCTTCGGCACCGCGGACTCCGCGGTCCGCAACGTCGATCTTGAGTACGAACGCAACCGGGAGCGCTACCAGTTCCTGCGGTGGGGGCAGAGCGCCTTCAGCCAGTTCAAGGTGGTTCCGCCCAGCACGGGCATCGTGCACCAGGTCAACGTCGAGGCGTTGGCCCGCGTCGTCATGGCCGCCAACGGTCAGGCGTACCCCGACACCTGCGTCGGCACCGACTCCCACACTACAATGGTCAATGGCCTTGGCGTCCTGGGCTGGGGTGTTGGCGGCATCGAGGCCGAAGCCGCCATGTTGGGCCAGCCGGTGAGCATGCTCATCCCACGGGTCGTCGGGTTCCGACTGACCGGGGAACTGCCCGAAGGGGCAACCGCGACCGACCTTGTGTTGACCATTACCGAACTGCTGCGCGAGCACGGCGTCGTCGGCAAGTTCGTGGAGTTCTACGGCGACGGCGTCGGTGCGGTCCCGCTGGCGAATCGGGCGACCATCGGCAATATGAGCCCCGAGTACGGTTCGACCGCGGCGATCTTCCCCGTCGACGAGGAGACGCTTCGCTACCTGCGCTTGACCGGCCGAACGGACGATCAGATCGCCCTCGTCGAGGCCTACTGCAAGGAGCAGGGGCTATGGCACGACCCCGCCGTCGAGGCTACCTATTCGGAGAACCTCGCTTTGGACCTCGCCACCGTGGTTCCGTCACTTGCCGGACCGAAGCGCCCGCAGGACCGGATCGCGCTGACCGAGGCCAAGTCCGCCTTCCGTAGCGCGGTCGTGACGCACGCAGGCGCGGAATCGGGGCTCGATCGCGCCGAAGAGGCAAGTTTCCCGGCGTCCGACCCCATCGCCGGCGGAGTGACCGATCCGGTCAAGCCGCGTCACGCAGACACCAGCACAGCGGGACGCCCGAGTCGTCCGACTCCCGTCACCATGGCGAGCGGGGAGCAGGTGACGATCGACCACGGGGCCGTGGTGATCGCGGCGATCACGTCCTGCACGAACACCTCCAACCCCAGCGTCATGATCGGGGCGGGTCTGCTGGCCAAGAACGCCGTGGAACGGGGACTCACCCGCAAGCCGTGGGTCAAGACAACACTCGCGCCGGGATCGCAGGTCGTCACCGACTACTACGACAAGTCCGGACTGACCCCGTACCTGGACAAGTTGGGGTTCGACTTGGTGGGCTACGGGTGCACCACGTGTATCGGCAACTCAGGTCCGCTGCCGCCGGAGATCTCGGCCGCGGTCAACGACGCGGACCTTGCGGTCGTGAGTGTGCTGTCCGGCAACCGCAACTTCGAGGGCCGGATCAACCCCGACGTCAAGATGAACTAC
>CAZCRC010000206.1:0-4397 GCA_964500995.1 uncultured Actinomycetes bacterium | reverse complement strand
TCGATGTCCACCCCGATTCGCAGGTATTGGCCGGGAGTGTGACCCTTCCACCCGCGACCGGGGCGCAGGACGATGGTGACGGCGTCCGAGGTCTCCGGCCGGACGTCGCTCACCTGGGCACGCAGCTGACCGCCCGCCAGGGGATCCACCAGTTCGAGGTAGTCGTCGGGGAGCAGAGGCGTGGTGGCCGCGTGGGCCACGGTGGTGATGGTTCGCAGGGTGTCGCGGGCCAGGGAACGGGTCGCACGGCTTATCGCGTGGCGGTGCCGGTCCGCGTACCGCGACTCGACCGGGCGATGCGTCCGGCCGGGGGTCGGAGCGTGGACAGTCATGGTTCCTCCTTGGGAACGTCGGTGACCTCTTTCGGGCCATGACTCCACCATCCCTGCTTCCGGTGGAACATTCTTGACGCCCTTGTGTAGATATGTAGTTGTGCATTCATCCTCAGAGGGTGAAAGACTCCGGAGGTGGAGTTCACGACCCCGGACGGTATCGGCAACCTGGCCCTGTCCGAGGACCTCGTCGACGCGATCCGCGACGCACTGCCCGAGATCGCGAAGGACACGATCGCCCACGTCGCCGAGTCGGTGTCGCAGTACTCCGGACTGCCCCCTGACGGCATGCGTGGACTGGCCGCGGGTGTCCAATGGGCCCTCGGTGGATTCCTGCGGCTAGCGGCCACGTCGGGGCATCCTGATCAGTCGGCCGATCCGGCGGTCGCCAAGGTTCTCGATGCCTCCTACCGGCAAGGCCGGATCGAGGCGCGAACCGGTCGCACCGCCGACGCGGTGCAGGCGGCGTACCGCATCGGGGCGCGCCGCGCTTGGCGGGACGTGGCTGCCATTGCGGTCGACCATGGGGTCGACCCGACGACGATCGCGGATATGGCGGAGTTGCTGTTCGCCTACATCGATCAGCTCTCGGCCGCGAACGTCGCCGGATACACCGAAGAGCTCGCCACCACCGGCCGAGTAAGGGAACAACGCCTGCACGAGCTGGGGTTGGCTCTGCTGCGCGGCGAACCCGAGGCAACGGTCATCGACAAGGCCGCTCCGCTGGAGTGGCCCGTACCCACAACGCTCACCGTCGTCCTGCTTCCCCTGGGACAGGTGTCGACCGTGGTCGCCGGCCTACCCACCCACACCCTCGTCCTGCCCGCCTCCGTGGCCGACGTCGAAACCCCCGACGAGGTGGCCGTGATGCTGGTGCCGGACGCCAGCCGCACCAGGGCAGCGCTTCGGCGGCGGCTGAGGTCAGCGCGGGCCACCATCGGCCCGGAGCGCCCATGGCAGTCGGCGGAGTCGTCGCTGCAGCGCGCGGTGCTGGCTCGCAACGTGCTGCCCGACGCCACCAGCGACACGATCGACACCGATGAACGGCTGGTGCAACTCCTGGTGCGCGCTGACCTGAGTCTCGTCACCGAGCTACGGGCGCAGGTGCTGGCGCCCCTCGACGGTGTGCGACCAGGGACTCGCATGCGGCTGGAGGAGACCCTGCGGTCGTGGCTGCTGCACCAGGGGCGGCGCGAGGATGTCGCGGCGGACCTGAACCTGCACCCGCAGACGATCCGCTACCGCATGGACCAGGTGAAGGAGTTGTTCGGTGAGAGCCTCCGCGACCCACAACGCGTCCTGGCGATCACGATCGCGTTGGCCGATCGGGGTGCTGCCCCACCCGCGGAATGAAGCAAGCCGCACAGCAGGCTCACTCAACTGCGCAGGGCCACCACGATGGCGGTGGCGTAGTCGCCGTCGTGCGACAGGGACACCGACCAACTGGTCCACCCAGCGGCCTTGGCCGCGGCCCAGGCGCCGCCGGTCAGGGCCAGCCCGGGTGCGCCGTGGGAGTCCAGCACCACCTCGATCGTGGTCGGCTCCAGGACGTCGAGGCCACGGCCCAGGGCCTTCATGGTGGCTTCCTTGGCGGCCCAGCGGCCAGCCAGCCGCGCGGATTCGCCGGCGCAATCCGCGATCTCGGCGGCGGTGAACACCCGGGCCAAGAACCGATCCCCGGAGTTGTCGAGCAGTGCCTGGATGCGACTGACCAGGACGAGGTCGGTGCCGGTGGTGATCTGCATCAGACGCGCCTGACCAGAGCGCTCGCCAACGAGTAGCCCCCGGCGGATTGCAGCCGTCGATAGAGGTCCGGCGCGGACCGGCGCGCGTGGGCGACACCACGGGTCACCGCGACGCCCACGATCACGGCCAGCACCAGCGCCCACCAGCCGGTGGCAACCTCCAACACCTGCCAATGCGTCAAGAAGATGTACAGCGATGCCTCAGCGACAACACCGGCGGCGACGGCGAGGAACCCCGGCAGCCGGACCCGTCGCACCCACACCAGCGCCAGCAGCAGCAGCGGGATCGTCCACATCCGGGTGCCGTCATAGCTCAGCGGCACTGTGGCCAGGATCAGCCCGCTCAGCAGCCACCGTTGCTGTCGGTCACCTGCCTGGGTCGCTGCCCATCCGATCAGGAAGATCCACAGCACGGCCAGCGGCGCGAACAGTTGGCTCGGTCGCGCATCGGGGACCCAGACGACGAATGCGAGCCATGCAGTCACGGCGGCGGCCAACGGAAACCCGAAGGGATATCGCCGCCGCACGTCGTCGACCCATGGCACCGCAACAACGGCGATGGCCCCGGGAACGATCCACAACGCGGCCTCGACGAACCAGTACCGCCAGTCCGGGTTGTCCGTGGTCGGGTTGGCGATCGCGTTCCAGCCCAGTGCCGGCCACGAATACGTGGAAGTGAACGCAGCCAGGAGGGCCACCCACAGCACCCCTGGGACAAGCAACTCCCCGGCGTGGTGCACCAGCGAACGCATCCGGCGCCGACGGTCCGGATCGGACAACGAGAATCGCGCGAGGTTGAACCCCAGCAGTGCCACCAGCAGATGGGCGCCGCCCCGAAGGTCCATGACCCCGGCGTGCGACGCGACGATCACCAGGATCGCGACAGCTCGCAGCACCACACCCGCGTCCAGCTGCCGCCATGTGGACCGCCGCTCATCCGCAACGCTGTCCCGATCAACTAGGTCGGCCAGTTCGGCGATCGGCCGGGTGTGCCAGGCCGTCGGCAACTGCCCCACGATCCGTTCGACCTCGAGCGATACAGCGACGTAACTCAGCGAGTCACCTTTCAACGACACGAAGGAGTCCTGCGGTGTCGCAGGGCGTCGCAACTGCTGTTGATACGCGCCCGCCAGGGCAGCGACGGGATCCGAGTCCCTGACCGCGTGGACCGCTGAGGCCGGGACACCTCACTCACCAGGCGGGCCATCGCGGCGCTGTCGGGCTTACCGGCTGGGACCCGGGGGAGTTCGGGAACGCTGACCACACGCACCGAGGTCGGCGGCAACCCACTGACTGCGGCCACGACATCGGGCACACGTTCCGCGTCGTGGCACACCACCACCCCGATCGCATTCGGCACGGCGACCGATGCCCCCTGGATTCCCGCGTCCGCCAGCGCCCGGTCGACGTCAGCCAGATTGACGCGATACCCGAAGACCTTGGCGAACGAACCGGTGCGCCCGACGATCTCGATCCGGCCGTCCGCGTGGATGCGGGCCCGGTCACCAGTGTCGAGTTCGTCGAGTTCCGGACCGCGCGCCAGATCGGCCGCACTGTCTGCGTACCCCATCATCACGTTGGGCCCGGAATACACCAGCCGGCCCACCCCGTCGGCGTCGCAGTCGCGCAGTTCAACCGCCCCGCCGGGCACGGGCCATCCCACCGAATCCGGGAACTTCTCGGCCAGCGCCCCCGGCAGGCACGCGATCCGGGCGGTCGCCTCGGTCTGGCCGTACATCACGACGAGTTCGAAGCCGTGCTGGCGTCCGATTCCGGCGTACTTGGTGACCGCAGCCGCGGGCAGCCGCCCACCGGCGCATGTCAGTTGTCGCAGGTGCGGGGCCTCGGATCCGGTGAAACCGATCCGGTCGAGCAGTTCGAACGTGTGCGGCACACCCGCCATCGTCGTCACGCCCGCCTGGGTCATGACCTGCCAGAACTTGTCGTCGGTCACGGACGCGGAGTTCAGCACCAAGGTGGCGCCGGCCGCCAAGTGACTGTTGATCACTGACAAGCCGTAACTGTAGGCCGGGCTGAGCGTCGTGATGGCGCGGTCGGCCGACGTCAGGCCGAGTGCCGCCACGATCGAGTCCGCGTTGCTGCTGATGTTGTCACGCGACAACCGCACCAATCGGGGGTTCCCGGTGGTGCCCGAAGTGCTGAGCAGGACGGCCAGGTCGGGGTGGAGCACGCGGTCCCGAGGAGCGCTCGCGCGCGTGATGTGGCCGTCGTCGACCCGGATGTCAGGCGCGTGGGCGGCCGTGATCGCCGCGGCCTGGCAGGGCGGCACCATCAGCGCGACGTGGCCGTGGCGCAGACA
>CAZCRC010000205.1:0-4439 GCA_964500995.1 uncultured Actinomycetes bacterium | reverse complement strand
CTCCAGGTGTCACTGTTGTGGCGGACGAGACGACATCTGGGAGTACTGATGACACGTGCCACCGTCACGGCGATGGTCCTGGTGAGTGGGCTGGCGGTCACCGGCGTGGGCCTCACCTCTGCTGCCGCCAAGGATGACGATGACCGCCGTGAGGTCGAGTTGTCCGGGTCCTGTTCCCGGGGTGCCGACTGGGAGCTGAAGGCCAAGGAACGCGACGGCGGTCTGGAGGTCGAGTTCGAGGTCGACTCCAACCGGACCGGGCAGCGGTGGGCGTATCGGATGTCCGCCAACGGTTCCCAGTTCGCCAGCGGTAAACGCCGCACCAAGGGTCCGAGCGGCTCGTTCAGCATCGAACGGCGCGCGGGTGCCGCTGCGGGGTCCACAGCGGTCACGGCTCGTGCGCAGAACCTGCGCAGTGGTGAGGTCTGCCTGGCGACACTGTCGATCTGACGGGTCCGCGCGTGATTCACTGACTGGCCGTGTCGATTGAGGTGATCGCTGTTGAGTGCCGAGGGGAGCGGTCCCGGGGACCGATCAGTGTGGCGCGAGGTGCTGCAGTTCGCTGTTCCCGGATTCGTCGCTCTGACCCTGCTCGCCGTGGCGTCGTTCGTGATCGCCCAGCGGGTCGCCGCCGAAGAGGCACTGCGGGGTGCGACGGCCATGGCCGAGGTGATTGCTCGCTCAGCGATCGAACCGCTGCTTGAGGCGTCCGACCTGCAGCGGTCGGTGCGACTGTCGGAGCTCGATGCCCTGGTCACACAACGACTGCTGGTCGATCCCGTCGTGGCGGTGCGGCTGTGGGCGACGGACGGCACCGTGGTGTACGCATCCGACCCGCGGCTCATCGGACAACGGTTCGAGTTGGGCGCCGATGCGCTCGCGATCCTGGCCGCTGGGGGAGTGGAAGCCGAAGTCAGCGACCTCGCCAAGCCGGAGAACCAGTACCAGCGTGAGTTCGGCGAACTCGTCGAGGTCTACCTGCCGGTGTCCGACGGCAAGGAGACCACGTACCTGCTCGAGATCTATACCCGGCAGTCCGCGATCAACGAGGCTGCGCAGCGGATCATGGGCGCGTTCATGCCGGTCCTGGTGGGCTCACTGGTCGTATTGACCGGAATCCTGATCGGGCTTGCTTGGCGGATGGCTCGCCGGTTGCGAGCCGACAGTGCCCATCGCGAACGACTGTTGCACCGCGCGTTGGACTCCTCGGAGACGGAACGGCGCCGGATCGCCGCGGACCTGCATGATGGGGTTGTGCAGGACCTGGCCGGCGTGACGTACGCACTGACGGCACTCTCGGACCAGACCCCGGACCCTGCCCTCAGTGACCGGCTGTCGCGAACAGCCACGACGACCCGCGGCGCAGTCCGCAGCCTGCGGTCGCTCCTGGTCGACATCTACCCGGCGTCGCTGGGTGAGGCCGGGTTGGCGGCCGCGTTGACTGACCTCGTGTCGGCGCTTCCGGATGGCGTCGACGCGACGTTGTCGGTGCCGACCGAACTCACCCTGACCGATGACGCTCAGGCGGCCCTGTACCGGGCCGCCCGGGAGTCGCTGCAGAATGTGGCCAAACACGCGTCGGCCAGCAAAGTCTCGGTCACTGTCGTCCAGCGAGCCGAAGGTGGGACGCGATTGACCGTCCGCGATGACGGGGTCGGGTTCGACCCCGCGGCCGTCCCCAGCGGTCACCTGGGCGTTGCCCTGTTGCGTGACCTGGCCTCGTCGGTGTCCGGGGAGTTCCGCATCGATTCGGTGCTCGGCGCGGGCACCACAGTGACGTTCGAGGTGCCCGGGTCATGATCAAGGTCGTCATCGCCGATGATCACGCCATCATGCGGGAGGGGCTGGCGATGCTGATGGAGACCCGCGACGACATCGAGGTGGTCGGACTGGCCCAGGATGGCGCCGAGGCAGTCCAACTGGCCGTGGCGAACCGCGCTGATGTCGTCCTCATGGACATCTCGATGCCCGGGACAGACGGTGTCGCCGCCACCCGCGCGCTCTACGAACAGGCACCGAGCATCGCGGTCGTCATGCTCACCACCTTCGCTGACAGTCGCAAGGTGATGGACAGTCTCGAAGTCGGCGCTGTCGGGTACCTCCTCAAGGACGGCGCACCGGCTGATGTGCTGGCAGGAGTCACCGCGGCAGCCAGCGGCGGCTCCCCATTGGATCCCCGCGTCGCGCGGTCGTTGGTCGAGGCGCAACGCCGCGAACCCACTGCTCGAACCGACGTGACCTTGACCGGCAAGCAGACCGAGGTGCTGTCGTTGGTGGCCGAGGGCTTGTCGAACCGCCTGATCGCGCGACGCCTCGGCATCTCCGAGAAGACGGTGAAGTCCCACCTGACGACCGTCTACGCGCTGCTGGGCGTCACCGACCGGGTACAGGCCGCGGTCTGGGCCCAGCGTCACCTGGATCGGGTGGCGACAGATCCCGGGTGACGGCGGCGGTCACAATGCGGACAGAGCCACCAAGGCCACCACCAGGAGTCCGGGCAGGCACGCGAGAGTGATCAGCAGGCCGGCCCACGTCGGGCGGCCGCGACGCCAGTAGATCCACGCGGCGATGCTGAAGCCGATCGGCCAGGCGGGGTAGGCCCACACGAGACCGCCGAAGATCCAGGCACCGGCGCCCCCTTCGGTGGCCACGGCCACGGTGGTGACGATCGCGATCACGAGCCACACGATCAGGGAGAGTCCGGTCAGCACCTGCCCCGTGATGAGCCACGCCAACTGCCGTCCCCGGTTGCCCGCGGGATCCTCGGTGACCGCAGGGATCGCCTCAGTGTCGGCGGGGCGCAACGGCCGGGGGTTGTCGCTCACCGGCCTAGCGTATGCCCGAGGAACCCGCGCCCGGCTCGTCCCGTTGTTCGATGGGGTGAGGGTAGGTCGCGTCGCGGTGTTGGAACGTCAGGATCTTCGGGTTCTGGATCACGCCCTCGCGGATCTCGATCGCGCGCCGTACCGTCAGGTTCTCGTCCCACCCGGAGCCCCCCGCCAGGACGGGCCGGATGAAGGGGATGAGCGCCTCGCTGTTCTCCCATGTGGCGGAGTCCCACAGGTAGGAGGGGCTGTGGTCGACGGCGTAGTAGTGCGTGTCGGTGCCGACCGTGAACATCGGCTCCTCGAAGGTCGTCGGCCGGGCAAACGAGAATCCCATGCCTTCGTCGCACGAGACATCCACGATCAACGTGCCCGGACGCAGTTGGGGCAGGTCGGCCTCGGTCAGGAACATGAGCGGGTCGTCGGTGTCCTGCAACACACAGTTGACGATGATGTCGAACTCGGCCAGGAACTGGGCCGTGGGCACCGGGCCCGATCCCTTCAACGTCAACGTCTGTGACGGGTCGTCGTCCCGGCGCTCCATGCCGCCCAGGGTGACGTTCGGGATCGGAGCCGCCACCGCATTCACATCACGCATCGTCAACGCGACGACGTCGGTGATTCCCAAACCATGCAGCGCGTTCGCGGATCCGCGCGCCGCGTTGCCGAATCCCAGCAGGACCGCCCGCCGTTTGCGGCCGTAACTTCCGGTGAATCCGCGCAGTGTCATCGCCTGCATCACCGAGGCGTAGCCCGCGATCTCGTTGTTCATCTGGAACACGTGCACGATGAACCGGCCATCCGGGGTCCAGTGATTCATCGCCTCCCACGCGATCAGGGTGAGTCGGGAGTCGATCGCGACCTGCGTGAGTTCGGGATCCTGGACGCAGTGCGGCCACCCCCACAGCGTCTGGCCCGGGCGCATCCGGCCGACATCGGCCAACGTCGGTTTCGGCAGCAGCAGGACATCCGTCTCAGCGATCAACTCCGCCTGCGTGCGGAACCCCGCGACCAGGTCGGCAAGGTCCGCGTCAGGCACACCGTAGGAATCGCCGTACCCGTGCTCCAACCAGATCTGGCAACGCAGGTCCGCGTCGATCCGGTCGAAGTGACGCGGGTGGATCGGCAGCCGCAGTTCGTTCTCCTTGGCGGATCGGCCGAACACCCCCAGCGACAAAGTGGGTTCGTCGGTCATCGGCACTCCCGGGTCGGCGGTACCGGAATCGTAGCGATGCGAATCGATGTGCAAGTGCCGCTTCGGCGTGAATGCCGGGGGGTGGAGCACTAGCGTGGGGCGCACCACCTGGGAGGAGCGGCGATGACCGTCCGTAGATCTCTGTCCGTTCTGGCCGCGGCGGCCGTGTTGGTTCCGCTCGCCGCCACCGGGCCCGCCGGCGCCGCCGCGTCCGCTCCGGCCACCGCCGCGTCTGCTGACGTCGCCGCCGGGCGCACTGTCGGCACCGTGCAGAGCAGCCAGAAGAGCAAGGCCAAGGCGTGGGCTGCCACCGCCGAGGCCAAGTCCGCCCGCGTGTGCCGTTCGGGCGACAACTACCGGCTGGCGGGAGATCTCGGCTCCGGTGCCTACTTGATGACCGACCAACGCTGGCGTGCCAA
>CAZCRC010000204.1:0-4466 GCA_964500995.1 uncultured Actinomycetes bacterium | reverse complement strand
CGAGGACCTGCCCGACCACGTAGAACGGGAGCTCGGACCACTCCTGAGTGCCGTTGACCGTCAGCGCCAGGGTGACGGCGGGGTTGAGGTTGGCCCCGGAACTCCACGAGACGCTGGCCCCGACGTACACGGCCATACCCCAGCCCAACGAGGTCAGCACCCAGTTGCCGGCCTGGTGTCCCAGGCTGAAGGTCAAGCTCACCAGGGCTCCGATGCCACATCCGAGCAGGATGAGGATGGCGGTACCGATGAACTCATTCACCAAGATCACGCGGAGGCTGTCCATGAACGTCACCCGCCGAGATATATCAGCGAGGGGGAGCCGGGGAGGTGCTGACCGAAGAACTTGAGGACACGAACCGGGCAGATCAGGGCATAGGGAAGCCCCGCCGACGGGGGAGGCAGCGGGGCTTCCAGTCCCCACTGTACGGGCTGTTCGGCCGTCGCGACAGTTGTGGTCCCCCGCTTGTCGTCCGTCTGTGGTGAATACCGCACGCCGCAGTGGTAGGACGGGGGGATGAGTGCCACCGCCGTCGAAATGACCATCGACCCCCGCGAACGCAGCATCGGCCCCATCGTGGTGCAACGGGTGCTGCCCTATCGCCGCCGTCGGATGGTCGGACCGTTCATCTTCGCCGACATCTTCGGTCCCGACGAGTACGCAGCCGGCACGGGGTCAGACATCGACGCCCACCCCCATCTGGGCCTGTCCACCCTGACGTACCTGTTCCAGGGGGAGTTGCAGCATCGTGACTCCACAGGCGCCGTGTCCGGCATCCGGGCGGGTGACGTGAACTGGATGACAGCGGGAGCGGGCGTCTGCCATACCGAACGCACTCCGGCGGACGTCCGCGAGTCCCCCCACTCCATCGCGGGATTGCAGACGTGGGTGGCCCTGCCGGTCGAATACGAGCAACAGGAGCCGTGCTTCGAGCACGCGAACGCTGCGGACATCCCGCGGCACACCGCACCCGGGGTCCAGATCGCGGTGACAGCCGGGTCCGGCTGGTCGCTGCACTCACCCATCGCCGGATCGTCGCCGCTGCTAGAAGCCGAGATCCTGCTGCGGGACGCCTCGGTGACGATCCCGGCAGAGCACCGCGAGCGGGCACTGATCGCGATCGACGGCCGGATGTCCGTGGCCGGACAGCAGCTGCGACCCGGGCAGGCCGCAGTCCTGACTCGGGGGGAGGCCGTCGAGCTGCACGGCACCGGGCGCGCCATGATGCTCGCCGGGGACCCCGTGGGGGACCGCTACATCTGGTGGAACTTCGTGGCGTCAGATCGCGACCTGATCGATCAGGCCAAGCGCGACTGGGACAACCAACGGTTCCCCCTCATCCCCGGCGATCACGACGTCTGGGTTCCGGCGCCCGAGCAGTGACCTACGGCATGGGCACCCGACACAGCCGCGTCGACTCCGACGTCTGGATCGATCCGACGGTCATCGCGGTGAACCGGCTTCCGGGTCGCGCGGTGATCTCGGGTCGATCGGGATTGGACCCATCACCGGCGGACGACGACTTCCGCCTGGACCTGTCCGGCGAATGGCTGTTCGACTGGCACCGCGGTGTTGCCGGGCTGGACCCCATGGATCTCGGCACCACCGGCGCGACGAGCGGCGACCGGATCGCCGTCCCCGGAGTGTGGCAACTGCAGGGGTACGGCATCCCCTACTACCTGGCCAACACGTACCCTCCGGCGATCGGCAAGCGCGCGTCCCGGATCCCCGACATCGATCCGGACGCCAACGAGGTCGGTGTCTACACCCGGGACTTCACGGTGCCGGTGTCCTGGCAGGACCGCCGCACGACGGTGGTGTTCGAGGGCGTCAAGGCGGGGATGGCGCTGTTCGTGAACGACGAGTTCGTCGGATACACGCAAGGGTCGTTCCTGCCCGCGGAGTTCGACCTGTCCCAGGTGGTGCGCAGAGGGCGCAACGTCATGACCGCGGTCGTCTACCGCTGGACCGACGGCTCCTATCTGGAAGACCAGGACATGTGGTCCTTCTGCGGCATCTTCCGCCCGGTCCACCTGGTGAGCGAACCCGTCGTCGGGATCCGCGACCTGTGGGTGAAGCCCACCCTGCCGGCGCCCTACCGGGACGGCTCCTTCCGCGTGCAGGTGGACCTGACCCCGGCGTCGGCCGTCCGTAGCCGCCAATCCGTCGCGGTGCACCTGCGCCGCCCGGGCGCCAGCCAGTGGGAACTGATCGATGCGCGGGATCTCGCAGCCGGCCAGCACGAAGTGGTGCTCGACATCCCCGTGCCGGACGCAGCGACGTGGACCGCCGAGACACCGCACCTGTACGAGGTCGCCGCGGCCCTGGTGAGCGGGGACACGATCCACCACGTCAAGAGCACCCGGACCGGGATGCGCAGCGTCGAGATCGTCGATGAACAGTTGCTCGTCAACGGGCAGCGCATCATGCTCAAGGGTGTCAACCGGCACGACTTCGACCCCGATCACGGGTGGGCGGTGCCCCGGCACCGCTACCGTCACGATCTGGCGAAGGCCAAGCAACTCAACATCAACGCCATCCGGACCAGCCACTACCCGAACCCGCAGATCCTGTATGACCTGGCCGACGAACTGGGCCTGTACGTCATGGACGAGTGCGACCTTGAGACGCACGGGGTACGGCGCAAGAACGTTCCCGGCGACAACCCGATGTGGACCGATGCCGTGGTCGATCGGATGGAGCGGATGGTCCTGGCCGACCGCAACCACCCCAGCATCATCATGTGGTCCTTGGGCAACGAGGCCGGTGAGGGTGGTCCCACCGGCGGCAACTTCGTACGCATGAAGCAGGCCGCACTGGCGCTGGACGACACGCGCCCCTTCCACTACGAGGGCGACCACAACCCGGCGATCAGCGACGTCGTCTCACGCATGTACGCCACGGCCGACCAACTCGCCCGGTTGGGGCGACACCAAGAACTGCGACCCGCGCCCAGCACTGTCGTCACGAATCGCTTCCTCACCGACGACAAGCTGCTGACGCCTGATCTGTTGGCCGGGCGCCCCGTGCTGCTGTGTGAATACGCCCACGCGATGGAGAACAGCCTGGGCAACTTCGGGGAGTACATCGACGTCTTCTACCGCTACCGCAACATGGCCGGGGGGTTCATCTGGGACTACATCGACCAGTCGATCCACCGAGTCACCGACGAAGGCGTGGACGAGTGGCTGTACGGCGGGGACTTCGGCGACTCCCCCACTCATCGATACTTCTGCGCGAACGGGATACTCCGCGCCGATCGCAGCGAGCACCCGGCAGCTCGCGAGGTGTTTTGGGGCTATCGCAACCTGGTGGTCGAGTCCGTGGATCCCAGCGCGGGCCGGTACCGGCTGCACAACCGGCACTCGTTCACTGACGCCGACCGGTTCGAGCCGCGGGTCGAAGTGCTTGTCGATGGACATGTGGTGCGCAGCGTCGCGCTGGCTCCGGCGAGACTGGCTCCCTGGTCGAGCCGCGACTGGGTGGTGCCGCAGGCCGCGGTGCCCCAGCCAACCGAGGGCGATGCCGGTGATGTCGTGGTGCGGTTCACGTTCACCGCGCTGACCGATCACCCCGGCGTCCCCCGGGGCGCGCTGGTGGCATTCGACGAGTTCGAAGTGTCACGCGCGACACCCGCATGGCGCCCCGCGTTCCCCGCCGCAGCGCCGGCTCAGCCGACAGTCGTCGCCGGGGCCGATACGGCCGTCGTCACGGTGGGCGACCACCGCTTCGAGGTCGGCCTGGACGACGGCGCCCTGCTGACCTGGCAGGTCGCGGACCGCCACGTCCTTGCCACCCCATTGCGCCGCAACTACTGGCGTGCGTTGACCGACAACGACCGGGGCTACGGCAACTTCGACCCCCGGCTGCAGCGGTTCGCGATCGACTACTCCTGGCGGGCTCCGAAGGTCACGGTGAGCCGATTCCGGACGGTGGAACACGACGATGGCGTTCGACTCGTGTTCCTGCTCAAGTCGCGGCTGATGCGCGACGGTCTGCTCTGGTACGACTTCCTGCCCGACGGCTCGATCATCGCCCACCACGAACTCACGCCTCGCAAGGACATGATCCGGCTCGGGTTCACCCTGCAACTGCCAGACGTGGCGCACGTGCGCTGGTACGGCAAGGGTCCCCACGAGAACTACATCGACCGACTGCGAGGCGCACTGACAGCCATCCACGAACTCCCGGCGGCCGAACTCCCCCACGACTACATGCGCCCGCAGGAGAACGGCAACCGCAGCCGAGTGCGCTGGCTCGAAGCGACCGGTTCGTGGGGGATGCTGCGCGCCGACGACGTCACCGGCGGACTGCTCGGGTTCACCGCCTGGCCCTACACCCAAGAGGCGCTCGACGAGGCTGAGCACATCCATGAGTTGGCACACACCGCTGAGGTGACCCTCAACATCGACCGGCAACAGCGCGGCGTCGGTGGGGATGTCCCTGGGCTCGCCGCCCTGCTGCC